>NZ_JBYTAG010000027.1:55395-82601 GCF_058787995.1 Cupriavidus sp. FW305-27 | reverse complement strand
GCGCCGGCACGGGGGCGGCGGGTGAGGAGGCAGGCGCCGTCTGCGGCGCGTCGGTTCTGGCGTTCATCCCGCGGATTATAATCCCGGCCAATGTCAGAACAACGCCCCGTCAAGCCTAAACCACCCGCCGCGCCGCGCCAGCGCGCCGGTGCCGCTCAGCCTGCCTCCCCAACCCAGCCCTGGCCGGCCCCAGGCCCGGCCAGGAAGCCGGAAGTCCGTGCGCAGCCAGCCGCTGCCCGGCCGGCCGGTGAAGCCGGGCAGCGCCCGTCACGCGGTCCCCGCGAGGCGCGTGCGCCAAGGCCGGTCAACCCGCTGCCGCCCATCACCTTCCCGGAGGCCCTGCCGGTCTCCGGCCGCCGCGACGAGATCGCCGCGGCGCTGCTGGCCAACCAGGTGGTGATCGTCTCGGGCGAGACCGGCTCGGGCAAGACCACCCAGCTGCCCAAGATCTGCCTGTCGATCGGGCGCGGCCCGGGGCGCGAGGGTGGGGGGCTGATCGGCCACACCCAGCCGCGGCGCATCGCCGCCACCTCGACCGCCAAACGCATTGCGCAGGAGATCGGCACGCCGCTGGGCGAGCACGTGGGCTACCAGGTGCGTTTCAACGACACCATGTCGTCGGGGGCGTCGGTCAAGCTGATGACCGACGGCATCCTGCTGGCCGAGACTCAGAACGATCCGCTGCTGCGCGCCTACGACACGCTGATCATCGATGAGGCGCACGAGCGCAGCCTGAACATCGACTTCCTGATCGGCTACCTGCGCCAGATCCTGCCGAAGCGCCCGGACCTGAAGGTGATCATCACCTCGGCCACCATCGATGCCCAGCGCTTTGCCCAGCATTTCGCCTCGGGCGACAAGCCGGCGCCGGTGATCGAGGTCAGCGGCCGCCTGTACCCGGTGGAAGTGCGCTACCGTCCGATCACCGAGGACGTGCCCGCGGGCGCGCCGCGCAGCCCGCAGGCGCGCGAGCGCGACCTGTACGACGGCATTGTCGAGGCGGTCGACGAGGTGTGCCGCGTCGGCCCGGGCGATGTGCTGGTGTTCCTGCCCGGCGAGCGCGAGATCCGCGAAGCCGCCGAGGCGCTGCGCAAGCACCACCCGCCGCATACCGAGATCCTGCCGCTGTTTGCGCGGCTGTCGGTGCAGGAGCAGGAGCGGGTGTTCAAGCCGTCCAACGCGCGGCGCATCGTGCTGGCGACCAACGTCGCCGAAACCTCGCTGACGGTGCCGGGCATCCGCTACGTGGTCGATACCGGGCTGGCGCGGGTCAAGCGCTACTCGTACCGCAACAAGGTCGAGCAACTGCAGGTCGAGTCGATCTCGCAGGCCGCTGCCAACCAGCGCGCTGGCCGTTGCGGCCGGGTTGCCAACGGCGTGTGCATCCGGCTGTATGAGGAGTCCGATTTCGCCGGCCGGCCGCGCTTTACCGACCCCGAGATCCTGCGCTCGTCGCTGGCCGCGGTGATCCTGCGCATGAAGGCGCTGCGGCTGACCGAGATCGAGTCGTTCCCGTTTATCGAGCCGCCGCTGGGCCGCGCCGTTGCCGACGGCTACCAGCTGCTGCAGGAACTGGGCGCGGTCGACGACGCCAACCAGCTTACCGGCACCGGGCGCCAGCTGGCCAAGCTGCCGCTGGACCCGCGCGTGGCGCGCATGATCCTGGCCGCGCGCGAGCATCACTGCCTGCGCGAGGTGCTGGTCATCGCCAGCGCGCTGTCGGTGCAGGACCCGCGCGACCGCCCGCAGGAGGCGCAGGAAGCCGCCGACCAGGCGCACCGCAAGTTCATGGACGAGAAGTCCGAGTTCCTGGGCTGGGTCAGGCTGTGGAAGTGGTTCGAGGACGCGGTCGCGCACAAGAAGTCCAACCGCCAGCTGCAGGACCAGTGCCGCGCCCACTTCCTGTCGCACCTGCGGCTGCGCGAGTGGCGCGACGTGCATTCGCAACTGCTGACCACGGTGACCGAGCAGGGCTGGCGCCTGAACGACAGCGAGCCCACCTATGAGCAGGTGCACAAGGCGCTGCTGACCGGCCTGCTGGGCAATGTCGGCTGCCGCATCGAGGATGGCGACGGCAAGGGCCGCGAATACCTGGGCGCGCGCGGCATCAAGTTCCACCTGTGGCCGGGCTCGCTGATCGCGCGCAAGGTCGGGCGCTGGATCGTCGCGGCCGAGCTGGTCGAGACCAGCCGGCTGTTCGCGCGCACGCTGGCGCGCATCGAGCCGGAGTGGCTGGAACAGGTGGGCCGTCACCTGCTCAAGGTCAGCTGGAGCGATCCGCACTGGGAAAAGAAGGCGGGCCAGGTGCTGGCGCTGGAGCGCGCCACGCTGTACGGGCTGGTGGTCTACCAGCACCGGCGCGTGCACTACGGCCCGATGAACCCGCAGGAAGCGCGCGAGATCTTTATCCGCCGTGCGCTGGTCGAGGGCGAGTTCGACACGCGCCTGCCGTTCTACGCGCACAACCAGCGCCTGGTGCGCGAGATCGAGAACCTGGAGCACAAGTCGCGCCGCCAGGACGTGCTGGTCGACGACGAACTGATCTACGCCTTCTACGATCGCGCGATTCCCGCCGACATCTGCCAGCAGGCCAGCTTCGAGCAGTGGTACCAGGCAGAGAGCGGCAAGGACCGCAAGCTGCTGTACCTGAACCGCGACGAGCTGATGCGGCACGAGGCGGCCGGCATCACCACCGACCTGTTCCCCAAGGCCATGAACGTGGCCGGGGTGGACATGGGGCTGACCTACCACTTCGAGCCAGGCAGCCACCGCGACGGCGTGACCCTGACCGTGCCGCTGTACGCACTCAACCAGGTGCGCCAGGAGCGTGCCGACTGGCTGGTGCCGGGCATGATCAAGGAGAAGGTGCACCTGCTGCTCAAGTCGCTGCCGCAGAAGCTGCGCCGCCACTGCGTGCCGCTGCCGGAATATGCCGCGGCCTTTGTCGCGCGCCAGCCGCTTGGCGAGGGCGAGCTGCTGGACGTGCTGATTGCCGATATCCGCGAGCAGACCGGCACCATGGTCAAGCGCGCCGACTTCAAGCTGGAAACGCTGCCCGCGCACCATACGATGAACTTCAAGGTGGTCGACGAGCACGGCCGCCAGCTTGAGATGGGCCGCAACCTGGCCCAGCTGCGCGCCGAGCTGGGCGGGCAGGCGCAGCAGTCGTTCCAGCGGGTGGCCGCGCAAGCCGCGGCACAGGCGGCAACCCAGGCCCCGGAGCAGGCGGCGCCGCTGGCCGCGGCCGAGCCCGGCAAGTACGAGGGACTGACCGGCTGGACCTTCGGTGAGCTGCCCGAGCTGCTGGAGATCCGCAAGGGCAGCCAGACCCTGTTCGGCTACCCCGCGCTGGTCGATCGCGGCACGCACTGCGACGTGGAAGTCTTCGACGACCCGCAGGAAGCCGCCCGCGTCCACCACCTGGGGCTGCGCCGGCTGTTTGCGCTGCAGCTGCGCGAGCAGGTCAAGTTCATCGAGAAGAACATCCCGGGCCTGCAGCAGATGGCGATGCAGTACATGACGCTGGGCACGCAGGAGATGCTGCGCGAACAGGTCGTGATGCTGGCGCTGGAGCGTGCCTGCATGCAGGCGCCGCTGCCGCGCAACGAGGCCGAGTTCAATGCACGCAAGGATGAGGGCCGCACCCGGCTGTCGCTGCTGGCGCAGGAGATCGCGCGGCTGGTGGGGACCATCCTGGCCGAGTACGCCGGACTGCCGCGCAAGCTGCTGCAGGCCAAGCCGTTCGCCGGGCCCCATGCGGACATGGAAGCGCAGCTCGGGCGGCTGATGGGCAAGCGCTTTGTCGACGAGACCCCATACACGCAACTGGTCCATTTCCCGCGCTACCTGAAGGGCATCGCCATGCGGGTGGACAAGCTCAAGGGCGACCCGGCGCGCGACACCCAGCGCACGCAGGAGATGGCGCCGCTGGTGCAGCAGTGGCAGCGGGCCGAAAAGCAGCTGCGCACTCAGGGCCGCGGCGGCGAGGACGCGCGGCTGGAGGAATTCCGCTGGATGCTGGAGGAGCTGCGCATCGCGCTGTTCGCCCAGGAGCTGCGCACACCGGTGCCGATGTCGGTCAAGCGGCTGCAGAAAGTGTGGGAATCGATGCAGCGCTGAGCGCCGGCGCGGGGCGCAATGCCGGGGCGAACCGCAAATGGTCGCTCCGGCGCAACAATCTGCCAAAATCTTGATCGAGTTCGGCCGCGGCGTCAGCGGATTTTCGTGCTCAACCGTTAGAATCGCCGGTTCAGTCTTCTTCTGGCGGGTCTTATGTTTGCGCTGCGGTTCGCATTGCGTCGTGTTGTAGCTGGTGGTTTCACGGTGGGCGCCCTGGCGCTGGGCCTGCTGGCCGCACCGGCATCGGCGGAAGTGGTGGTGATCCTGAATTCAGGTGATGCAACCGTCACGCTAATCGACAAGAATACCCAGAAGGTGCTGGAGACCTTCCCGATCGGCAAGGAACCGCACCACCTGATCGCAACGCCGGACGACAAGTCGCTGATCGTTGCCAACGCGGTCGGCAACGACCTGGTGTTCCTGGACCCGGTCTCGGGCAAGGTCCAGCAGCGCGTGCCCAATGTCGACGACCCGTACCAGATCGGCTTCTCGCCGGACCAGAAGTGGTTTGTCGCCACCGGCAACCGGCTCGACCGTGTCGACCTCTACCGCTGGGACGGCAAGGCGCTGAAGCTGGCCAAACAGTTCCCGCTGGCCAAGACCCCCAGCCATATCGCCTTTACCGCCGACAGCCGCATCGCCTTCATCACGCTGCAGGACTCCAATGAGGTGGCAGCCATCGACCTGGTCACGCAGAACGTGATGTGGCGCATGGAAACCGGCTCGGCGCCGGCGGGCATCTGGGTCACGCCGGACCAGAAATACCTGCTGGTCGGCATGACCGGGGCTGATTACGTGGCCGTGATCGACTGGCGCACGCGCACGGTGGTCAAGCAGATCCAGACCGGCAAGGGCGCGCACAACTTCCGCGCGGTCGGCGACAAGCGCCACCTGTTCCTCAGCAACCGGGTCACGAGCAGCATCAGCATCATCGACCAGCAGACGCTGGCCAAGGTCGGCGACATCACCGGCCTGCCGCCGGGCCCGGACGACATGGAGCTGACCGCCGACGGCAAGACGCTGTGGGTCACCTTCCGCTGGGCGCGCTCGGTCGGCCTGGTCGACGTGGCCAGCCGCAAGCTGGTCAAGACCGTGCGCGTCGGGCGCTCGCCGCACGGCATCTATTTCCGCACTCGCGCGCCGCTGTATTGACCGGGCAGGGCAGGGACCATGGACGATACCAGGGCATCGCGATCCGGACGGCTGGGCAGGCTGCTGGCTGCGCTGGCGCTTGCCTGCGTCCTGCCGTCGGCGCTGCAGGCGGCTGACGTGCCCAAGCCTGGCGCCAAGGCGTGCCCGGCCGGCACGCTTTACCTGACCTTCGACACCGGCAGCATGAGCCAGGCGCAGTTGATCGCCGATACGCTGCGCCGCCACCATATCCGCGCCACCTTCTTCCTGGCCAATGAGCCGACCGTGCGCCAGGACAGTTCGCTGGACCCATCCTGGGCGCCGTACTGGAAGTCACTGGTGGCCGACGGCCACGCCTTTGGCACGCATACCTTCGACCATGTCTACCTGCGCAGCGTGCACGCCGGGCATGTGAC
This sequence comes from Cupriavidus sp. FW305-27, assembly GCF_058787995.1. Taxonomy (NCBI): domain Bacteria; kingdom Pseudomonadati; phylum Pseudomonadota; class Betaproteobacteria; order Burkholderiales; family Burkholderiaceae; genus Cupriavidus; species Cupriavidus sp. FW305-27. The sequence goes on along the minus strand of NZ_JBYTAG010000027.1, from coordinate 76,935 downwards.
CATGAGGCCGCAGTTCGGCACGCAGGCGGGCAAGGACATGGTCATGGACGCGGCCGGATTCTGCCAGGAGCTGCGGCGCAGCGCCGACGCCTTCCACGGCATGACCGGCGCCGCCATGGTGCCGCTGTGGCGCGCCCCGGGCGGGCGCACCGCCCCGCAGACGGTGCAATGGGCCGAGCAGTGCGGCTTCCGCCACGTCGGCTGGGCGCCGGCCGGGTTCCTGGGCGACGAGCTGTCGTCCGACCGCTATCCCAACGCGGCGCTGCTGGAACGCGCGCTGGCCAACCTGCGCGACGGCGATATCACCATGGCGCACCTGGGCATCTGGTCGCGCAAGGATCCGTGGGCGCCCGGCGTGCTGGAGCCGCTGCTCGCCGGCCTTGAGCGCAAGGGATTCTGTTTCGCGACGCTGCGCGAGCACCCGGCCTACCGCGACTGGATCGCCAGGCCGCAGCCAGTCGGGCAAAAGGAGGGCAGGCGCTGATGTGGGAGACGCTGAACGGCTGGATCGGCCAGGTCGAGGGCACGCTGTTCCAGGACGTGGTGCTGCCCGTGGTCTACGACCTCGGGTTTGGCCGCTATGCCGAGGAAGCCTTCACCGGCACCGAGTGGCTGCTGGTGGGCCTGGTGCAGATCGTGGTGATGGCATTGATCCTGGGGCCGCTGGAGAAATGGCGCCCGGTCGAGCCGGTATCCGACCGCGCCGGCATCCGCACCGATATCTTCTACACGGTGATCCACCGGCTCGGGCTGTTCCGGCTGGCCATGTTCTTCCTGCTCGCGCCGCTGACCGACGCCCTGGAAGGCGACCTGCGGCTGATGGGCTGGCACCGCATCAATGTGGAAGACTGGTGGCCGGGCGTGACCTCGGTGCCGCTGGTCAGCTTCTTTGTCTACCTGCTGCTGTTCGACTTCCTCGACTACTGGTACCACCGGCTGTCGCATTCGTTCCGCTGGTGGTGGCATCTGCATGCGGTGCACCACAGCCAGCGCCAGATGACGCTGTGGAGCGACAACCGCAACCACCTGCTGGACGACATGCTGCGCGATCTGGTGTTCGCGCTGGTGGCGCTGGGCGTGGGCGTGGAGCCGTCGCAGTACGTGCTGCTGGTGGCGTTGTCGCAGTTGCTGCAGAGCCTGCAGCATGCCAACGTGCGACTGCACTTCGGCGCCATCGGCGAGCGGCTGCTGATCTCGCCGCGCTTTCATCGCACCCACCACGCCGTGGGCATCGGCCATGAGGCCGACGGCGCACCGGCCAAGCTGGGCGGCTGCAACTACGGCGTGATCTTCCCGTGGTGGGACATGCTGCTCGGCACCGCGGTCTTCACCGAGACCTACCACCCGACCGGCATCCGCGACCAGCTGCCGCCGCCGCTGGGCAAGGGCCACGACTACGGCGCGGGCTTCCTGGCGCACCAGTGGTACGGCATCAAGCGGCTGCTGCGGCTGCGCTGAAACGGCGGGTCTGGAGGTAGTCCTCCACCCGCGGCGCAACACGGCGCGCCGCGGCGGCAAGCGGCGTATGCTAGTGTTCCGGGTTGCCGCCGGTCCGGCCCAGTCGGACTTCTGCCGCGCCCGGCGCCTTTCCTCCTGTCTGCCTTCGACTGCATGAACGATATCTTCCGCTCGTTTGGCCGCGCGCTGGTCAGCCAGCTGCATCCCCGCATGCTGATGCTGACCGTGCTGCCTTTCGTCCTGGCCACGCTGCTGTGGGGCGGTCTGCTCTGGTGGGGCTGGGACCCCATCATGGGCGCCACGCGCAGCTTCCTGGAGACCTCCATCCTGACCAGCTGGATCTACAGCGCGCTCGACTGGTTCGGCCTGCAATCGATGCGCACCATCGTGGCGCCGCTGTTCGTGGCGGCACTGGCAATCCCGCTGGTGATTGCCTCGATGCTGATGTTTATCGGCGTGTTCTCGGTGCCGGCGGTGGTGCGCCACCTGGAGCGCAGCTACCCGGACCTGGCCAAGGCCCATGGCGGCAGCATCCTGGGCAGCGTGTTCCAGTCGCTGGGCAGCACGCTGGTGTTCCTGGTGCTGGTGCTGGTGACGCTGCCGCTGTGGCTGATCCCGCCGTTCTTTGCGCTGATCCCGCCGGTGCTGTGGGGCTGGCTGACCTACCGCGTGATGACGTATGACGCGCTCGCCGACCACGCCAGCGCCGAAGAGCGCAAGACGCTGGTGCGCCGCCACCGCACGCCGCTGCTGGTGATCGGGGTGGCGGTGGGGCTGCTGGGCTCGGCGCCGACGCTGCTGTGGGTGTCGTCGGCGGCGGTGATCTTCCTGTTTCCGTTCGTGCTGGCCGGCACGCTGTGGCTGTATGTGCTGATCTTTATCTTCTCGGCGCTGTGGTTCGGCCACTTCTGCCTGCGCGCGCTGGCGCAGCTGCGGGCCGAGCGCGCGGCGGTGCCGGCCCAGCCGCCGGCGCATCAGCCGGACCAGCCGGCGCTTGACGGCGACGTCATCGACCTGGCGCCGAGCGACGTGCGCCGCATCGAAAATTCCTGAAGCGAGGGCAATATGGGTTTTGGCCTGATCGTCATTGGCGACGAGATCCTGTCGGGGCGGCGTGAAGACAAGCATCTGCGCCGCACCATCGAACTGCTGGGCGCGCGCGGGCTGGCGCTGGACTGGGCCGAATACGTCGGCGATGACCGAGCCCGCATCACCGCCACGCTGCGGCGCACGCTGGCCGGCCCGGACGTGGTGTTCTGCACCGGCGGCATCGGCGCCACGCCGGACGATCACACCCGCCAGTGCGTGGCCGCCGCGCTGGGCGTGCCGCTGGTGCTGCATCCCGAGGCGCGCGAACTGATTGCGCTGCGCATTGCCGAGACCGCCGGCGGCGACCCGGTCAAGGCCGACCTGAATCAGCCGGAAAACCAGCACCGCTTCAAAATGGGCGAGTTCCCCAAGGGCGCGCGCATCATTCCCAACAGCTACAACCGCATCCCGGGCTTTTCGGTCGGTCACCACCACTTCATGCCGGGATTCCCGGTGATGGCATGGCCGATGATGGAATGGGTGCTGGACCACGACTATGCGCACCTGTTCCACCAGGTGCAGCAGCAGGAGCGGGCCTTCTACGTGTTCGAGGCGCCGGAGTCCACGCTGACGCCGCTGATGGAGAAGGTCGAAGCGGCGCATCCGGGCATCCGCGTGTTCAGCCTGCCCTCGGTCGGCGACGTGCAGCGCGGCGACCGCTTCGCGCGCCGCCATATCGACCTGGGGGTCAAGGGCCCGGCCGATCTGCTGGCACCGGCCTATGCGATGCTGCTCGCAGGCGTGCAGGCGATGGGGTTCGAGATCGTGGAGCAGCCGCCGCGCGAAGCGGCGCAGGCTTAAGGCGGCACGGGTCGCAAGAAGAAGGGGCAGCCTTGGCTGCCCCTTCTCTCATTCTGGCCCGACCGCGATCAGGCGCCGTGCCACGGCAGTCCGCGCACGCACCAGCCTTCAACAGTCTTGCGGTGGTGGTGGTCGTCGCGGTTGCCCTCGAAGCCTTCCAGCACGTCCATGGCGAAGTGGTAGCCGGCTTCGGTGGCCACGCGCGCGGCGTGCTTGGAGCGCGCCGCGCTGCGGCACAGGAACAGCACCGGCACGTCGGCCGGCACGCGTGCCCTCAGCTCTTCGACAAAGCGGGCATTCTGCGCACCGCCCGGATAGGACATCCATTCGACATGGGCGAACTGCGCATCCGGCACGTCAACGCCGCCGACCCAGTCCAGTTCGGCCTGGGTGCGCACGTCGACCAGCACGGCGGAAGGATCGTTCTGCAGCAGCGCAAAGGCTTCCTGCGGCGACAGCGCGCCAAAATACGGGAGCTGGTTCTGTTGCTGGCGCTGGCGGGCGGCCTGGAGGAGATCGTCTCGGGTGGTCATCTGCGTGACAAATTTGAGGAATGGAATTGGAGGCGGCAAAGCCGCAACGCACTATTCTATAGCGCCGGGCCGATTCGAAGCCTCATTGACTGCTGTTGGGGCGTCGGGTGACTCATTTTGGTGCATCCGCACTGTTCAAGTGCGACGCCTTGCTGAATGCACCATTGTGGTGTTTTATTAGGAGGCGCTACGCCGGAATGCGTGTAACCGGTGCGCCACTCGGCAGCCGAGCCGCTGCTTCGCTTACGCCGCCGCGGTGCGCGGTTCGCCGACGTTGCACTTTTTTCGGGCTGCCGGTGGCGGTGGGGCGTTCGCATGGCACGCTTTCTGCTAACATTCTTCGTCCTTTCGTGGCTGGTCGGGACGGCGCGGCAGAGCATGCATCGGCGCCGGTGACGACAGGCCCAAGAATTGGCTTTCTCAGACTTCCGCCGAATATCCAGGAGATTGGCATGGCCCACAGCGTTGCAGACGTGATGAAGCTGGTGAAGGAAAACGACGTCAAGTTCGTCGATTTCCGTTTCACCGATACCAAAGGCAAGGAGCAACACGTGTCCGTGCCCGTGTCGCACTTCGATGAAGACAAGTTCGAAAGCGGCCACGCCTTCGACGGTTCGTCGATCGCCGGCTGGAAGGGTATCGAAGCTTCAGACATGCTGCTGATGCCGGATTCGAACACCGCGCACATCGACCCGTTCTACGAAGAGCCGACGCTGGTGCTGTCCTGCGACGTGGTCGAGCCGTCGGACGGCAAGGGCTATGACCGCGACCCGCGTTCCATCGCCAAGCGCGCCGAAGCCTACCTGAAGAGCACCGGCCTGGGCGACACCGCTTTCTTTGGTCCGGAGCCCGAGTTTTTCATCTTCGACGGCGTGACCTGGAACGTCGACATGCAAGGCTGCTTCGTGAAGATCCATTCCGAAGAAGCCCCGTGGTCGTCGGCCAAGGAATTCGAGCACGGCAACAGCGGCCACCGTCCGGGCAAGAAGGGCGGCTACTTCCCGGTCGCCCCGATCGACACCTTCCAGGACATGCGTTCGGAAATGTGCCTGATCCTGGAATCGCTGGGCATCCCCGTTGAAGTCCACCACCACGAAGTGGCTGGTCAGGGCCAGAACGAAATCGGCACCCGCTTCAGCACGCTGGTGCAGCGCGCCGACTGGACCCAGATGCAGAAGTACGTGATCCAGAACGTCGCCCACACCTACGGCAAGACCGCCACCTTCATGCCGAAGCCGATCGTTGGCGACAACGGTTCGGGCATGCACGTGCACCAGTCCGTGTGGAAGGACGGCCAGAACCTGTTCGCGGGCAACGGCTACGCCGGCCTGTCGGAATTCGCGCTGTACTACATCGGCGGCATCATCAAGCACGCCCGTGCCCTGAATGCCATCACCAACCCGGGCACGAACTCGTACAAGCGCCTGGTGCCGGGCTTCGAAGCTCCGGTGAAGCTGGCCTACTCGGCCCGCAACCGCTCGGCTTCGATCCGCATCCCGTATGTGGCCAACCCGAAGGGCCGCCGCATCGAGACCCGCTTCCCGGATCCGCTGATGAACCCGTACCTGGGCTTCTCGGCGCTGCTGATGGCCGGCCTGGATGGCGTGATGAACAAGATCCACCCGGGCGAAGCTGCCGACAAGAACCTGTACGACCTGCCGCCGGAAGAGGATGCAAAGATCCCGACCGTGTGCTCGAGCCTGGACCAGGCGCTGGAGTACCTGGACAACGACCGCGAGTTCCTGACCCGCGGCGGCGTGTTCTCGAACTCGATGATCGATGCCTACATCGAACTGAAGATGGAAGAAGTCACGCGTTTCCGCATGACCACGCACCCGGTCGAGTTCGAAATGTACTACTCGCTGTAAGCGGCCTTTGCCCGGGAATGACGCAGGTTGTGGCCGGGCAACAGTTGCACCAGAAAGGGGCGGCTTCGGCTGTCCCTTTTTGCTTTGCTCGCTAGAATGGGGAATCGTGTTCCATCCCGTTCAAACCTAACGCCATGTTCATGGACGCCTCTTCACGCACGGCCCGCCGGACCCTGACCTTGCCCCGATCTCTGCACCAATTTCGTCTCGGATTCCCTGTTCTGGTGAGTGCCGTGGCGCTGACGCTGGGCGCGTGGGCCGGGCAGTCTTCCGCGCAGTCCTCGGACGTCTATGTCTGCACCGGGCCCAATGGCGTGCCCGAGTATCGCAATGGCAACGCGGGCAAGGGCTGCAAGAAGCTGAACCTGCCGGAGGTGGTGACGGTCCCGGGCGGGCGTACCGCTGCGCCGGCCAAGGGCGCTGGCAGCACCGCCGGCGCGGCGGCTGGCGGCACCAGCTTCCCGCGCGTGGACAGTGCCACGCAGAAGAGCCGCGACGGTGAGCGCCGCGCGGTGCTCTCGCAGGAGCTGCAGGCCGAAGAGGCCAAGCTGCAGGCGCTGCGTGCCGAGTACAACAACGGCCAGCCGGAGCGCCAGGGCAATGAGCGCAACTATCAGAAATACCTCGATCGCACGGCAGCGCTGCGCGACGACATCGCCCGCAGCGAGGCCAATGCGGCGTCGCTGCGGCGCGAGCTTGGCAATTTGAAGGACTAGTCTTATGCGTCGCCTGATTCGCGGAGTGTCGCGCAAGGCCAGCGGTGCCGACGGCGCCCGTGGCGAATCGCCGGCGGCTGATGCGGCGCCGGCCGAAGGCAGCGCCCAGGTGCTGACCATGGGCGCCGTGGCGTTCCATGCCGGCCTGGACGTAGTGGCCAACCCGGTGCTGCTGGTGCAGCAGCCGGGGCTGCGCGTCGTCTTTGCGAACCCGGCCGCTGAAGCCACCTTCGGCGTGTCGCGCAAGGGCATGGTGGAGCTGACGCTGCCTGACCTGTTCGGGCGTTCCGATGAGCTGCACAGCATGATCGACACCGTGGTCACGCGGCAGTTCGACGTGCGCCGGCAGGACCTGATCCTGCACCCGCCGCTGCAGGAGCCGGCCCATGTGCACGTGGTGATCTCCGCGCTGGAAGCGGTCGGCGACACCGTGGTGGTGGAAATCCTGCCCAATGAACAGAAGGTGCGCAGCGAACGCGAAGAACGCATCCTGGACCTGACCTCGGCCAACAAGGAACTGATCCGCAACCTGGCCCACGAAATCAAGAACCCGCTGGGCGGCATTCGCGGCGCGGCGCAGCTGCTGGAGTTCGAGCTGCCGGAGCGCTCGCTGCGCGAATACACGCAGGTCATCATCAAGGAATCGGACCGGCTGCAGACGCTGGTGGACCGGCTGCTGGAGCCGCACCGGCATCCGCATATCGTGTCCAGCCTGAATATCCACGAAGTGCTGGAGCGCGTGCGCTCGGTGGTGCTGGCGGAGTTCCCCAACGGGCTGGAGATCGTGCGCGACTACGACGCCAGCCTGCCCGAGCTGCAGGGCGACATGGAGCAACTGATCCAGGCCGTGCTCAACATCGTGCACAACGCCGCGCAGGCGCTGGCCGACCGCATGGCGCGCGGCGATGCACAGATCGTGCTGCGCACGCGCGTGGCGCGCCAGGTCACGATTGCCAAGCGCTTGTTCAAGCTGGCATTGGACTTGCATGTCATCGACAACGGCCCGGGAATTTCCGAAGACATCCGCGAACGCATCTTCTATCCGCTGGTATCGGGCAGGGATGGCGGCAGCGGACTCGGTCTCACACTCGCTCAAACCTTCGTGCAGCAGCACGAGGGCTTGATCGAATGCGAGAGCAGGCCGGGCTGTACCGACTTCCGCATCCTGCTGCCGCTGCACTAGCTTTTGCTGCCGTCCGCGAGCGATGGTGCATCCGCCGTGGCCGGGCATGCGGAAGACCAAATGACACCGAGCAGACAAGCGACGCACATGAAGCCGATCTGGATAGTCGACGACGATCAATCAATCCGCTGGGTCCTGGAAAAGGCCCTGGCCCGTGAAAGCCTGCTCTCGCGCAGCTTCACCAATGTGCGGGATGCGCTGGCCGCGCTGGAAGAAGACCAGCCCCAGGTGCTGATATCGGATATCCGCATGCCCGGCGGATCGGGCCTGGACCTGCTGCAGGCCATCAAGGCGCGGCATCCGGGCCTGCCGGTCATCGTGATGACGGCCTACTCTGACCTGGACAGCGCCGTGGCCGCGTTCCAGGGCGGTGCCTTCGAATACCTGGCCAAGCCCTTCGATGTCGACAAGGCGGTTGAGCTGATCCGCCGCGCGCTGGAAGAAAGCCTGCGCGAGGAAGAACTGGACGACCGCCTCGTCGATGCGCCCGAGATCCTCGGCCAGGCGCCGGCGATGCAGGACGTGTTCCGCGCCATCGGCCGGCTCTCGCAGTCCAACGTGACGGTGATGATCACCGGCGAGTCTGGCACCGGCAAGGAGCTGGTCGCACGCGCGCTGCACAAGCACAGCCCGCGTGCCAACGGGCCCTTTATCGCGCTCAATACCGCAGCCATCCCCAAGGACCTGCTCGAATCCGAACTGTTCGGCCATGAGCGCGGCGCCTTCACCGGTGCGCAGACCATGCGGCGCGGCCGCTTCGAGCAGGCCGAGGGCGGCACGCTGTTCCTCGACGAAATCGGCGACATGCCGTTCGACCTGCAGACACGCCTGCTGCGCGTGCTGTCCGATGGCAACTTCTATCGTGTCGGCGGCCACAACCCCTTGCGCGCCAATGTGCGCGTGATTGCCGCCACCCACCAGAACCTGGAGCTGCGCGTCAAGGAAGGGCTGTTCCGCGAGGACTTGTTCCACCGCCTGAACGTGATCCGGCTGCGCCTGCCGCCGCTGCGCGAACGCCCGGAGGACATCACGCTGCTGGCGCGTCATTTCCTGCAGAAGAGCGCCAAGGAACTGGGCGTCGAGCCCAAGCGCATGTCCGACGAAGCGCTGGCCTATGTCAGCACGCTGCCATTCCCCGGCAACGTGCGCCAGCTGGAGAACCTGTGCAACTGGCTGACCGTGATGGCGCCGGCCCAGACCATCGAGGTCAAGGACCTGCCGCGCGAGATGCTGGAAGCCGGCACCAGCGAGCCGGTCAATGCGCCGCGGCCCGAGCGCGTTGCCGAAGCGCGCGCGCCCGAGTATGAAAGCGCGCCTGACCTGGCCGACTACGGCGGCTACGCGACGACGGTGGCAGAGGCCGACACGGCCACCGCAGTCCGGCCCGCGTCCGTGGCGACGGTGGTCCCGGCCCTGGCCTCGGCCGGCTGGGAAAGCCTGCTCGCCGGCGAAGCACGGGCAATGCTCGAAGCCGGCCAGCCGGAGGTCATGGATGTGCTGACGCGCCGCTTCGAGAAGGCCGTGCTGGAGGCCGCGCTGGGTGTCACGCGCGGGCGCCGCGTCGAGGCGGCGACCCGGCTCGGGATCGGGCGCAATACCATCACGCGCAAGCTGCAGGAGCTTGGGTTCGACTGAGCCAGGGCAGGGGCGGGTGACAAGAAAAACCGGCCGGGACTTTCCCGGCCGGTTTTCTTGTTTTGCGTGAGGTATTCAGCCGCGCGCTTCGACCAGCCGCTGCGCCATCTCGGCAAAGCCCTCGCCACCGGCCGCTGCGGTGATATAGGCCGGCGGCACCGGCAGCTGCGGCAGGATGTCGCGCACATTGGCCACGCCAACCGACAGCGGAAAGTGGGCGAACATGCTGGCATCGTTGGCCGAATCGCCGATAAACAGCCATTCGTCGCGGCGCGCGTCCACGTCTTCGCCCAGCAGTTCGGCCACGCACAGCCTGCTCATCGACAGCTTGTCGTGCAGGCCGAACCAGCCGTTGACATGGATCGAGCTGACCGTGGCGGTCATGCCGGCCTCGCGCATGATGGCGGCGATGCGGGCCACGGCGTCTGCAGGCAACGGCGCGACGTCCTCGGCATGGTCGATGGCCAGGTCGGCGGCATGCCAGGCCTGGTCCGAGGCCAGCGCGCAGCCCGGCACTTCGCGCACGATGCGCTGGCCCAGCGCTTCGATGCGCTCCAGGTTGCGCGCGCGCGTGGCGGCATCGTCCAGGAAGCGGGTCTGCAGGCGGCCGTTGTGCAAGTGCGAGTAGAACGCACCGTTCTCGCCGATGATGGCGTCGACCGGCCACAGCCGGGTCAGGATCTCGGCCCAGGCGATGCAGCGCCCGGTGACCGGGATCACGTGCAGGCCCGCGCGGCGCAGCCCGTCGAGCGCCAGGTAGGTCGAGGCCGGCAGCCGCCCGTCGGTGGTCAGGGTGCCGTCGATGTCGGTCAGCACGCCGCGCACGCGCTGCAGCACGGAATTAGAGAGCTTGTTCAGGGATTGCATGGCGGGCCATTGTAACCGCGGATCTGGCGGCAATTTCCCTTATTGCACTGCAAAAGGCATCGTACTGGCCATACTGGTGAATCTGCTGATTTGCTAGCTCAGGTGCGACAGGCGTAACATGCCGCTGTCACAAAAAAATCACATACTGTCGGATTTTCGACCGACCGGAACAGACAGACCAAAGGAGAGCCACCGATGTCCTTATCCCGTACCGTGCTCAAACTCGCAGCGCTGGCAGCCCTGACCGGGGCCGGCAGCGCCCACGCCGCCGTTGAAATCCAGTGGTGGCACGCCATGCAGGGCGCCCTGAACGACAAGGTGAACGAGATCGCCAACAAGTTCAACGCCAGCCAGTCCGAATACAAGGTGGTGCCGGTCAACAAGGGCAACTACGACGAAACCATGGCTGCGGGCATTGCGGCCTTCCGCGCCGGTGGCTCGCCCGCCATCCTGCAGGTGTTTGAAGTGGGCACCGCCACCATGATGAGCGCCAAGGGCGCGATCAAGCCGGTATCGGCGGTGATGAAGGACGCCGGCGAGAAGTTCGACCAGAAGGCCTATATCCCGGCGGTGGCGGGCTACTACACCTCGTCCAAGGGCGAGATGCTGTCGTTCCCGTTCAACAGCTCGACCACGGTGTTCTACTACAACAAGGACGCCTTCAAGAAGGCCGGCCTGGATCCGGAAAAGCCGCCCAAGACCTGGCCCGAGGTGATGCAGTACTCGGCCAAGCTCAAGGCCTCGGGCACCAACTGCGCCTACACCACCGACTGGCAGGGCTGGGTCCACCTGGAGAGCTTCTCGGCCTGGCACAACACGCTGTATGCGACCAAGAACAATGGCTTCGGCGGCACCGACACGCGCCTGCTCTTCAACAGCCCGCTGCACGTCAAGCACATCACCAACCTGCAGGACATGGTGAAGAAGGGCTATTTCAGCTACGGCGGGCGCAAGGCTGAGTCGCAGGCCAAGTTCTACAACGGCGAGTGCGCGATGTTCACCGGCTCGTCGGCATCGCTGGCCAATATCCGCAAGAATGCCAAGTTCGCGTTCGCGGTGGCACAGCTGCCGTATTACCCGGAGGTGCAGGGTGCTCCGCAGAACACCATCATCGGCGGCGCTTCGCTGTGGGTGATGGGCGGCAAGAAGCCCGACGAGTACAAGGGCGTGGCCAAGTTCTTCAATTTCCTGTCGCGCCCCGAGATCCAGTCTGACTGGCACCAGGCCACCGGCTACCTGCCGGTGACGATGGCCGCCTACGAGATGACGAAGAAATCGGGCTACTACGACAAGAACCCGGGTGCCGATGTGTCGGTGCAGCAGATGGTGGTCAAGACCACCGACAAGTCGCGCGGCGTGCGCCTGGGCAACATGGTGCAGATCCGCACCGTGGTGGACGAGGAACTGGAAGCCGTCTGGGCCGGCAAGAAGGAGCCCAAGGCGGCGCTGGACTCGGCCGTGGCCCGCGGCAATGATCTGCTGGAGCGCTTCCAGAAGACTGCCCGCGAGTAAGCCGGCATAGCCAGCAAGCTGATGTGACAATCGGGCGGTGGCGAAACCTCCGCCCGATTGCATTGTGGACGGCCCTGTCTCACCGATCGGGGCCCTCCCAACTCCGTACCTAGTCCGATGCCGCGACCCGCAGCATTCGCCGGAATCCGTTCATGGAAAAACGCGTCGTTTTCCGTTCGCCGTGGCTGCCGTATCTGCTGGTGTTGCCGCAGATCGCGATCACGCTGATCTTCTTCTTCCTGCCCGCCGGGCAGGCGCTGTACCAGTCGATGCTGCAGCAGGATGCCTTCGGCATCAACCTTGAGTTCGTCGGCCTCGACAACTTCCGCATGCTGTGGAACGACCCGCTGTACGTGGAGTCGTTCCAGACCACCGCCATCTTTGCCGTGGGCGTGACCGTGGTGGGCCTGACTACCGCGCTGCTGCTGGCCTATTTTGCCGACCGCATCATCCGCGGCGCCGTCGGCTACAAGACGTTGCTGATCTGGCCGTATGCGGTGGCGCCGGCCGTGGCCGGCGTGCTGTGGATGTTCATGTTCAACCCGACGCTGGGCGTGGTGTCCTATGCGCTGCGCAAGCTCGGCGTGGAATGGAACTTCCTGCTCAATGGCGACCAGGCATTGCTGCTGGTGGTGCTGGCCGCCGCCTGGAAGCAGATCAGCTACAACTTCCTGTTCTTCCTGGCGGGTCTGCAGAGCATCCCGCGCTCGCTGATCGAGGCCGCCGCCATCGACGGCGCCGGCCCATGGCGCCGCTTCTGGTCGATCATGTTCCCGCTGCTGTCGCCGACCACCTTCTTCCTGATGGTGATCAACGTGGTCTACGCGTTCTTCGATACCTTCGCGATCATCGACGCGGTCACCCACGGCGGCCCGTTCAATTCGACCAACACACTGGTCTACAAGGTCTTCCATGACGGCTTCCGCGGCATGGACATCGGGGGCTCGGCCGCGCAGTCGGTGGTGCTGATGGTGATCGTGATCGCGCTGACCGTGGTGCAGTTCCGCTATGTTGAACGCAAGGTCCAGTACTGACGGAGACAGCACATGGTAGAACGTCGCCCCTTCCTTGATTTCCTGAGCCATGCGGTGCTGATCCTGGGCATCGTGATCGTGGTGTTCCCGGTGTACCTGACCTTCGTTGCGTCCACGCTGACCGCCGAAGAGGTGCTGGACGCGCCGATGACGCTGATCCCAGGCAGCCACCTGATCGAGAACTATCGCACCGTGCTGTTCCAGGGCGTGGGCGAGGCCGCATCGCCTGTCTCGACCATGATGAAGAACAGCCTGATCATGGCGCTGGGCATTGCGCTGGGCAAGATCGCGATCTCGATCATCTCGGCCTTTGCCATCGTCTATTTCAAGTTCCCGCTGCGCAAGACCTTCTTCTGGCTGATCTTCATCACGCTGATGCTGCCGGTGGAGGTGCGCATCCTGCCGACCTACAAGGTGGTGTCGGACCTCGGCATGCTGGACAGTTACTTTGGCCTGACCGTCCCGATCATCGCGTCGGCCACCGCCACCTTCCTGTTCCGCCAGTTCTTCCTGACCATTCCGGACGAGCTGGCCGAGGCCGCGCGCATCGACGGCGCCGGGCCGCTGCGATTCTTCTGGGACGTGGTGCTGCCGCTGTCGCGCACCAGCATCGCCGCGCTCTTCGTGATCCAGTTTATCTACGGCTGGAACCAGTACCTGTGGCCGCTGCTGATCACCACGCAGAAGTCGATGACGCCGGTGGTGGTGGGCGTGACGCAGATGATCTCGCGCTCGGGTGACGCGGCCACCGACTGGAACCTGGTGATGGCCACCGTGATGCTGGCGATGATCCCGCCGGCGGTGGTGGTGGTGCTGATGCAGAAGTGGTTCGTCAAGGGCCTGGTCGAAACGGAAAAATAAGGCGCGGTGGCCACGAGCCACGCGCAGGACAACAGCAATGGCAAAACTGTCGCTACGCAACGTTCAGAAAACCTACGCCGGCAGCGTCCAGGTGGTGCACGGCATCGACATGGAGATCGCCGACGGCGAATTCATCGTCATCGTCGGCCCCTCGGGCTGCGGCAAGTCCACGCTGCTGCGCATGGTGGCGGGGCTGGAAACCATCACCGGCGGCGAAATCCATATCGGCGACAAGGTCGTGAATAACCTGGAGCCGGCCGAGCGGGACATCGCCATGGTGTTCCAGAACTACGCGCTCTATCCGCATATGAGCGTGTACGACAACATGGCCTACGGCCTGAAGATCCGCGGCATGGCCAAGGCCGAGATCGCGCAGCGGGTGAACCATGCCGCCGGCATCCTGGAGCTGGCGCCGCTGCTGGACCGCAAGCCGCGCCAGCTATCGGGCGGACAGCGCCAGCGCGTGGCCATGGGCCGCGCCATCGTGCGTGAGCCGGCGGTGTTCCTGTTCGACGAGCCGCTGTCCAACCTGGACGCCAAGCTGCGCGTGCAGATGCGGCTGGAACTGAAGGAGCTGCACCGGCGCCTGGGCACCACCAGCCTGTACGTCACGCACGACCAGGTCGAGGCGATGACGCTGGCCGACCGCATGATGGTGCTCAACGCCGGACGCGTCGAGCAGATCGGCACGCCGCTGGAAGTCTATTCGCGTCCGGCCAGCACCTTCGTGGCCGGCTTTATCGGCTCGCCGCCGATGAACCTGATCCCGGTGGCGCGCAACGCCGGCGGCGACACTGGCGCGCAGATGCGCGTGGTGGCGAAGGAAGGCGTGGCCGCCAACGCCACGCTGGGGCACCTGCCGATGGGGCTGCACCTGCCGGAGCAGGCACTGCTGGGGCTGCGCCCGGAGCATATCGAGCCGTGCGCCGCGCATGAGGCCATCGCCGAAGTCGATGTGCGCGTGGTCGAGGCCCTCGGCGCGGATTCCTTTGCCTATGGCTCGCTTGGCGGACAGGCGGTGGTGGTGCGCCTGGACAGCCATGCGCACGTGCGCGCCGGCGACCGCCTGCCGGTGACGTCGTCGGCGGAGCACCTGCATTTCTTTGCGCCCGATACGGGCAAGCGCATCGAGGCCTGACATGACCAGCGTAACCGACACTGCCTGGCGGTACCCGAGCCATATCGCGCACCGCGGCGCCGGCAAGCTGGCGCCGGAGAACACGCTGGCAGCGTTTCGCCACGGCGCCGGCTTTGGCTACCGGATGTTCGAGTTCGACGTGAAGCTGTCGGCCGACGGCAAGCCGGTGCTGATGCACGACGCCACGCTGGACCGCACCACCAGCGGCCAGGGCAGGGTGGATGCGCTGACACTGGGCGAACTCGCGCAGCTGGACGCCGGCACGTGGCACAGCCCCGCCTTCGCCGGCGAGCCCGTGCCGACGCTGGCGGCCATCGCACGCTATACCCAGGCCAACGGCTTGATGGTCAATATCGAGATCAAGCCAGTGCCCGGCACCGAGGCGCGCACCGGTGCGGCAGTGGCGCTGGACGCGCAGTCGCTGTGGGCGGCTGCCGCGGTGCCGCCGTTGCTGTCATCGTTTTCTGAAGAGGCGCTGGCCGCCGCGGCGCGCGTCGCGCCGGACCTGCCGCGCGCGCTGCTGCTCGACCAGCTGCCCGCGGACTGGCTGGAGCGGCTGCGCCGGCTGGGCTGCGTGGCGCTGGATGCCAACCACCGCGAACTGGATGCCGGCGTGATCGCCGCCGCGCACGCGGCCGGTTTCCGGGTCCTCTGCTATACCGTGAACGATCCGGCGCGGGCGGCGCAGTTGCTGGCCTGGGGCCTGGACGGGCTGATCACAGACGCCGTCGACCAGATCGCGCCTTGATTCAAATTGTTGTGCGGGTGTTGCTAGTTCGCTGATTGCGAACCGAATTGTCGTGGGTAGGTGTTTCGTATCGCGAAAAGTCCACATTGATCAAAGGCAATTCATGCTATTCTTAACGCCGTGAAGACTTTAGGTCCTTCCCCGCACAACTTGCCCTTTCGGGCCTTGTGAGGAAGCCATCACACGCGGCACCCAAGCGGTGCCGTTTGTGTAGGCGCCTCAGTTGGGCTCCCAAGAGTTGTTTGCGATCCGCTAACCGGTCAAGCCGTGTCGCGGAAGGTTGAATAACCCGCTGAACTCCGGCATTCCCGGAGAATAGTGAGCGTCCCATGATGCAGCAGTATCAGAGCAACTCGTACCTCTTCGGCGGTAACGCCCCGTATGTCGAAGAACTGTACGAGGCCTACCTCCAGAACCCCGCCTCGGTTCCCGACAATTGGCGCGCGTATTTCGACGCCATGCAGAACGTTCCTGCGGTCGACGGCTCGAACGGCCGGGATATCCCCCACGCCCCCATCGTTGCCTCGTTCGCCGAGCGCGCCAAGCAAGGCCCCATCAGGACCATCGTTGCCTCGGCCGATTCCGACATGGGCCGCAAGCGCGTCGCTGCTACCCAGCTGATCGCCGCCTACCGCAACATCGGTTCGCACTGGGCCGACCTGGATCCGCTCAAGCGCCAGGAGCGTCCGCCCCTGCCGGATCTGGACCCGGCGTTCTACGGTTTCTCCGAAGCAGACCTCGACATCGTCTTCAATGCCAGCAATACCTACTTTGGCAAGGAGTCGATGAGCCTGCGCGAGCTGCTCAACAACCTGCGCGAAACCTACTGCGGCACCATCGGTTTCGAATTCATGTACGTGAGCGACCAGGCGCAGAAGCGCTGGTGGCAGGAGCGCCTGGAAACCACGCGTTCCAAGCCCGTGTTCACGCTGGAAAAGAAGAAGCACATCCTGGACCGCCTGACCGCGGCTGAAGGCCTGGAGCGCTTCCTGCACACCAAGTACGTCGGCCAGAAGCGCTTCTCGCTGGAAGGCGGCGAAAGCTTCATCGCCGCCATGGACGAGCTGATCCAGCACGCCGGCAGCAAGGGCGTGCAGGAAATCGTGATCGGCATGGCCCACCGTGGCCGCCTGAACGTGCTGGTCAACACCCTGGGCAAGATGCCCGCCGACCTGTTCGCCGAATTCGAAGGCAAGCACGTCGACGACCTGCCGGCCGGTGACGTCAAGTACCACAAGGGCTTCTCGAGCGATGTCTCGACCGAAGGCGGCCCGGTCCACCTGTCGCTGGCGTTCAATCCGTCGCACCTGGAAATCGTCAACCCGGTGGTCGAAGGCTCGGCCAAGGCCCGCCAGGAACGCCGCGGCGAAGTCGGCCACAAGGAAGTGCTGCCGGTGCAGGTGCACGGCGATGCGGCCTTTGCCGGCCAGGGCGTGGTGATGGAGACGCTGAACCTCGCGCAGACCCGCGGCTACGGCACGGGCGGCTCGATGCACATCGTCATCAACAACCAGATCGGCTTCACTACCTCCGACCCGCGCGACGCGCGTTCGACGCTGTACTGCACGGACGTGGTCAAGATGATCGAGGCCCCGGTGCTGCACGTGAACGGCGACGATCCCGAAGCCGTGGTGTACGCCATGCAGCTGGCCGTGGACTTCCGCATGGAGTTCAAGAAGGATGTCGTGGTCGACATCATCTGCTTCCGCAAGCTGGGCCACAACGAGCAGGACACCCCGGCGGTCACGCAGCCGCTGATGTACAAGAAGATCGCCCAGCACCCCGGCACGCGCAAGCTGTACGCTGACAAGCTGGCCGCGCAGAACCTGGTCCCGGCCGAGTTCGGCGACGAGAAGGTCAAGGCATACCGCGCCGCGATGGACGCCGGCAAGCACACCGCCGACCCCGTCCTGTCGAACTTCAAGAACAAGTTCGCCGTGGACTGGATGCCGTTCCTGAACCGCAAGTGGACCGACGCCGCCGACACCGCCGTGCCGGTGACCGAGCTCAAGCGCCTGGCCGAACGCATCACCACCACGCCTGAGACCCTGAAGCTGCACCCGCTGGTGGAGAAGGTCGTCAAGGACCGCGCCAACATGGGCCGCGGCGACCAGCCGCTGGACTGGGGCATGGGTGAGCACCTGGCCTTCGCCTCGCTGGTGTCGTCGGGCTACCCGGTGCGTATCACCGGCCAGGACGCTGGCCGCGGCACCTTCACCCACCGCCACGCCGTGCTGCACGACCAGGCCCGCGAGCGCTGGGATGCCGGCAGCTACGTGCCGCTGCAGAACGTGTCGGAAAACCAGGCACCGTTCACGGTGATCGACTCGGTGCTGTCCGAAGAGGCCGTGCTCGGCTTCGAATACGGCTACTCGGCCGCCGAACCGAACGCGCTGGTGATCTGGGAAGCCCAGTTCGGCGACTTCGTCAACGGCGCCCAGGTGGTGATCGACCAGTTCATCTCGTCGGGTGAAGTAAAGTGGGGCCGTGCCTCGGGCCTGACGCTGATGCTGCCGCACGGCTACGAAGGCCAGGGCCCGGAACACAGCTCGGCCCGTATCGAGCGCTTCCTGCAGCTTTGCGCGGACCACAACATGCAGGTCTGCCAGCCGACCACGCCGGCCCAGATCTTCCACCTGCTGCGCCGACAGATGATCCGTCTGTTCCGCAAGCCGCTGGTGATCATGACGCCGAAGTCGCTGCTGCGTAACAAGGACGCTGTGTCGCCGCTGTCGGACCTGGCCAAGGGCCACTTCGAGACGGTCATCCCTGACCACGAAGAGCTCAACGCCAGCAAGGTCAAGCGCGTCATCATGTGCTCGGGCAAGGTCTACTACGACCTGGTCAACACGCGCAAGGAACGCGAGGCCAATGATACGGCGGTGATCCGCCTGGAACAGCTGTATCCGTTCCCGCACAAGGCTGTGGCAGCAGAACTCAAGAAGTATCCGAACGCCACCGAAATCGTGTGGTGCCAGGACGAGCCGCAGAACCAGGGTGCCTGGTTCTTCGTGCAGCACTACATCATGGAAAACATGACGGATGGCCAGAAGCTCGGTTATGCCGGTCGTCCCGCTTCGGCTTCGCCGGCAGTGGGCTACTACGCAAAGCACAACGAGCAACAGAAGGCGCTGCTGGAGGCTGCCTTCGCCAAGCTCAAGGGCTTTGTTCTGACCAAGTAATCAAGCGGCAGCTACGGCGGCGCGCGCAGACGGCCGCCGTGGCATAGCCAGCATAAAGACAACACGCATAACACGAGGAATTCACAACCATGGCTATCGTTGACGTCAAGGTTCCGCAGCTCTCCGAATCGGTCGCCGAAGCGACCATGCTCAACTGGAAGAAGAAGCCGGGCGAGGCTGTTGCACAGGACGAAATCCTGATCGAGATCGAAACCGACAAGGTCGTGCTGGAAGTGCCGGCCCCGTCGGCTGGTGTCCTGTCGATTATCGTCAAGAACGACGGCGACACCGTCGTGGCCGATGAGATCATCGCCAAGATCGACACCGAAGCCACCGCTGGCGCCGCCGCACCGGCTGCTGCCGCTCCGGCACCTGCCGCCGCTGCCCCGGCACCTGCCGCTGCTGTCGCCGCTCCGGCCGCCGCAGGTGGTGTGGCGATGCCGTCGGCTGCCAAGCTGATGGCAGAAGCCGGCCTGTCGGCTGGCCAGGTTGCAGGCACCGGCAAGGACGGCCGCATCACCAAGGGTGACGCGCTGGCCGCTGCTGCTGCCCCGGCCGCCAAGGCTGCTCCGGCTCCGGCTGCCGCCAAGCCGGCGCTGCAGCAGGTTTCGGCCCCGGTTGACTTTGCCGCGCTGGGCGACCGCCCGGAAGAGCGCGTGCCGATGAGCCGTCTGCGCGCCCGTATCGCCGAGCGCCTGCTGCAATCGCAATCGACCAACGCCATCCTCACCACCTTCAATGAAGTGAACATGAAGCCGGTGATGGACCTGCGCAACAAGTACAAGGACCGCTTCGAGAAGGAACACGGCGTCAAGCTGGGCTTCATGTCGTTCTTCGTCAAGGCCGCGGTGCACGCGCTGAAGAAGTTCCCGCTGATCAATGCTTCGATCGACGGCAACGACATTGTCTACCACGGCTACTTCGACATCGGCATCGCCGTGGGTTCGCCGCGTGGCCTGGTGGTGCCCATCCTGCGCAATGCCGACCAGATGAGCCTGGCCGACATCGAGAAGAAGATTGCCGAGTTCGGCGTCAAGGCCCGTGACGGCAAGCTGTCGCTGGAAGAACTGACCGGCGGTACCTTCTCGATCTCCAACGGCGGCGTGTTCGGTTCGATGCTGTCGACCCCGATCATCAACCCGCCGCAATCGGCCATCCTGGGCGTGCACGCCACCAAGGACCGCCCGGTGGTGGAAGACGGCCAGATCGTGATCCGCCCGATGAACTACCTGGCGATGTCTTATGACCACCGCATCATCGACGGCCGTGAAGCCGTGCTGGGCCTGGTGGCCATGAAGGACGCGCTGGAAGATCCGGCCCGCCTGCTGCTGGACCTGTAATTAACGGTCCCCCCGCGCACGCCTGCCGTGCGCGGGGCGCGCTTCCCCCGTGATGAAGGCGCGCCGGCACAAGCTGTCGCCGGCGCCCACAAAGGAATTTCCATGAGCAAACAATTCGACGTGCTGGTGATCGGCGCCGGCCCCGGCGGCTACATCGCCGCCATCCGCGCCGGCCAGCTGGGCCTGAACGTGGCCTGCTGCGAAGGCAATCCGTATGACGATCCCAAGGGCGAAGCCCGCCTGGGCGGCACCTGTCTGAACGTGGGCTGCATCCCCTCCAAGGCGCTGCTGGCTTCCTCGGAGGAGTTCGAGAACGTCCAGCACCACCTGGGCGACCACGGCATCACCGTGGGCGACGTCAAGGTCGACGTGGCCAAGATGCTCAAGCGCAAGGACGACATCGTTGGCAAGATGACCAAGGGTATCGAGTTCCTGTTCCGCAAGAACAAGGTGACGCTGCTCAAGGGCTACGGCAAGTTCGTCGGCAAGAGCGCCGAGGGCTTCCAGGTCGACGTTGCCGGTGAAGTCGTGACCGCCAAGCAGGTCATCATCGCCACCGGTTCGAAGGCTCGCCACCTGCCGGGCATCAAGGTCGACAATGACCTGGTCAGCGATAACGAGGGCGCGCTCAAGTTCCCCGCAGTGCCGAAGAAGCTGGGCGTGATCGGTGCCGGCGTGATCGGCCTGGAACTGGGCTCGGTGTGGCGCCGCCTGGGCTCCGATGTGACCGTGCTGGAAGCGCTGCCCGCGTTCCTGGGCGCCGCCGACGAAGGCGTGGCCAAGGAAGCGCAGAAGCAGCTGACCAAGCAGGGCCTGAAGTTCAGCCTCGGCGTGAACGTCAACGAAGTGACGACCGGCAAGAACGGCGTGACCGTCAAGTACACTGACAAGGACGGCAAGGCGCAGACCCTGGAGGTCGATCGCCTGATCGTGTCGGTTGGCCGCGTGCCCAATACCGACAACCTGGGCCTGGACGCCGTCGGCCTGGCCGCGGACCAGCGCGGCTTCATCGAGGTGGACGACCACTGCGCCACCAAGGTGCCGGGCCTGTGGGCCATCGGCGACGTGGTGCGCGGCCCGATGCTGGCGCACAAGGCCGAGGACGAAGGCGTGGCCGTGGCCGAGCGCATCGCCGGCCAGAAGCCGCATATCGACTACAACTGCGTTCCGTGGGTGATCTACACCTTCCCGGAAATCGCATGGGTAGGCAAGACCGAAGCCCAGCTCAAGGCCGAAGGCCGCGAGTACAAGGCCGGCCAGTTCCCGTTCATGGCCAACGGCCGTGCACTGGGCATGGGCCACGCCGACGGCTTCGTCAAGATGCTGGCCGACGCCAAGACCGACGAGATCCTGGGCGTGCACATCGTTGCCGCCAACGCCTCGGACCTGATCGCCGAAGCCGTGGTGGCGATGGAGTTCAAGGCCGCCAGCGAGGATATCGGCCGCGTCTGCCACCCGCACCCGTCGATGTCGGAAGTCATGCGCGAAGCCGCGCTGGCCGTCGACAAGCGTCAGCTTAATATGTAAGGCGCATGCTTCGCATTGCCTGAGTACCGGGGGGGGGGGGGCGGGGGG
>NZ_JBYTAG010000027.1:0-55385 GCF_058787995.1 Cupriavidus sp. FW305-27 | reverse complement strand
ATCCGCGACCTGGGCATCCTGCGAGATGTTCTGACCGCCGCCGACGGCGCGCCGTTTTCACTTGCGGCCCGTGCCGCAGGAACCCGTCAGCATGAACGTCACCGAGTACTACGAGAAGGAACTGAAGGAGCGCGGCTACCAGTCCGACGAAGCGCAATTGCGTGCCGTGGCCCGGCTGCAGCAGTGCTACGACGAATGGGTGGCCTACAAGAGCCGCCGCAACAATGCGCTGAAGAAGCTGCTGGTCCGTCCCGACGTGCCCAAGGGCGTCTACCTGTGGGGTGGGGTGGGGCGCGGCAAGTCCTTCCTGATGGACAGCTTCTATACCTGCGTGCCGGTGGTGCGCAAGACGCGGCTGCATTTCCATGAGTTCATGCGCGAGGTCCATCGCCAGCTCGAAGAGCTGCGCGGCCGTCCCGATCCGCTGGATGAGCTGGCCAGACGCATCGCGCGCCGCTTCCGGCTGATCTGCTTCGATGAATTCCACGTCAGCGACGTCGCCGACGCGATGATCCTGCATCGGCTGCTGCAGCAGATGTTCGAGAACGGCGTGCAGTTCGTGATGACCTCCAACTACCGCCCGGACCTGCTGTATCCGGATGGCCTGCACCGCGACCGCGTGCTGCCGGCCATCGCGCTGCTGCAGCGGAAGCTCGACGTGCTCAACGTCGACGCGGGCATCGACTATCGCAAGCGCGCGCTGGAGCAGGTGCAGGCGTACCACACGCCGCTCGGCGCCAAGGCCAGTTCCGCGCTGCGCGACGCCTTCACCTCGATCGCCGGCGTGGCCGACGAGTCGCCGCTGCTGCATATCGAGCATCGCGAGTTGCGTGCGCTGCGCAAGGCCAACGGCGTGGTGTGGTTCGACTTTGCCACGCTGTGCGGCGGCCCGCGCTCACAGAACGACTACCTGGAGCTGGCGTCCCAGTTCCACACCGTGATCCTGTCCGACGTGCCGCGCATGACGCCGCGCATGTCGTCCGAGGCACGCCGCTTCACCTGGCTGATCGATGTCTTCTACGACCACAAGGTCAAGCTGCTGATGTCGGCGGAAGTGCCCGCGGACGAACTCTACACCGAAGGCCAGATGGCCAATGAGTTCCATCGGACCGTATCGCGCATCATCGAGATGCAATCGCGCGAATACCTGGAATCCGAGCGCCGCACCATGGATACCACGCTCACCTGAGCGTTGTTTTCCGGCCCGGCGCGACGATTGCCGGGCCGCATTGACCTATATCAAGGTCGATTCGGGGGCCCGCATATACCCTCCATCGGGTAGAAAAAGGTTCCCATGTCGTCGCCCCCAGTCACCAGTCCTTCAGCCAGCTTACTGGCACCGTACCCGCCGTCCGCGCTCCGTGATGCCTTGGGCCCGGCTGCCGACGCCGGTGCGCGGCTGGCCTGCTTCCATTGCGGCCTGCCCGTCACGGACACCGAGCCGCTTGCCGCCGAGCTGGACGGCAGCCGCCGGGTGTTCTGCTGCGGCGGTTGCCAGGCATTGGCGCAGACCCTCCATGCGGCCGGCTTTGCGCACCTGTACGGGGATGAAGCCCGCTTCGCCCGCCCCATCGACGACGACGCCCGTCGCGAGGCCGAACCGATCTGGGCCGCCTACGACACCCCTGAGTTGCGCGCCCAGTTTGTCCGCCCGCTGGACAGCGGCCGCGCCGAGATCACGCTGGCGCCAGAGAACATCCGCTGTGCCGCTTGCGCGTGGCTGATCGAACAGCACCTGAGCCGCCAGCCGGGCGTTGAGTCCGCGGTCGCCAATGTCGCCACGCGGCGCGTGGTGGTGCGCTGGCGCGATGGCGCCCAGACGGTGGCGGGGCTGCTGGCCGCGCTGGCTGGCATCGGCTACATGGCCTGGCCGTTCGAAGTCTCGCGCACCGACCAGCAGGACCGCCGCGCGCGCCGCGGGCTGCTGATGCGCATGGCGGTGGCCATGCTCGGCATGATGCAGGTCATGATGTATGCGTGGCCGATCTACACGCACGAGGCCACCATCGACCCTGGCCAGCTCCAGCTGATGCGCTGGGCCAGCTTCGCCCTGACGCTGCCGGTGGTGTTCTATGCCGCCTCGCCGATCTTTGCCGGTGCCTGGCGCAGCCTGCGCCAGCGCCACATGGGTATGGACGTGCCGGTGGCGATCGGCATCGGCGCCGGCTTTGCCGCCAGCGCGCTGGCCACGGTGCGCGGAGTGGGTGAGGTGTATTTCGATTCGGTGACGATGTTCGTCGCCTTCCTGCTGCTGGCCCGCTACCTGGAACTGCGCGTGCGCCAGGCCTCGCGCAGCGGCGCCGAGATGCTGGCGCGCCAGCTGCCGGCCACCTGCGAACGGCTGGTCGCGACGGGTGAGGCCGGCGAGCGTGTGCCGGTCGCGCGCCTGCGTGCGGGCGATCTGATCCGCGTCAAGGCCGGCGAGATCGTTCCCGCCGATGGCGCCGTGGTGGCGGGCGCGAGCGAACTCGACGAATCCATGCTGACCGGCGAGAGCCGCCCGGTGCGCCGCGCCGCCGGCGAGACCGTGCTGGCCGGCAGCTTCAATACGGCAAGCCCGCTCGAACTGCGGATCACGCGCGTCGGCGCCGGCACCCGCCTGGCCGAGATCGTCGCGGTGCTGGACCGCGCGCTGGCTGAAAAGCCGCGCCTTGCCACGCTGGCCGACCGCGTCGCGGGCTGGTTCGTGGCGACGCTGCTGGGGCTGGCGGCGCTGACCGGGCTGGTATGGGGTCTCTGGATCGATCCGTCGCGCGCCTTGCTGGTGACGATTGCGGTGCTGGTGGTCAGTTGCCCGTGCGCCTTGTCGCTGGCCACGCCGGCCGCGCTGGCCGCGGCCGGTGCGGCGCTGTCGCGCCGCGGCGTGCTGCTGACACGCGGCCACGCGCTGGAGACGCTGGCGCGCGTCACCGACGTGGTGCTCGACAAGACCGGCACGCTGACCGAAGGGCGCTTTGCCGTGGCCGCGGTCGAGCCGCTGGCTGACGCCGATCGGACCCGATGCCAGGCGCTGGCCACCGCGATGGAGCGCGGTGGCGAACATCCGATCGCGCGCGCGCTGGTGGCCGCGGCGCAGGGTAACTCCGGCATGTCGCTCCAGGTGTCCGACATGCGCAACGTCCCGGGTCAGGGCCTGGAGGCGATCGTCGATGGCCAACGCCTGCGGCTCGGCCGCGCCGACTTTGTCGCGGCGCTGGCGCCCGACAGCGGCCAGGCACCGGACACCTGGCGCAGCGACGCGGACCATCCTGGCGCCACCGTGGTGTGGCTGGGCGCGCCAGCGGGTCCGCTGGCGCGCTTCGTCCTGGCCGATGTGGAGCGGACGCAGACGCCGCAGTTGCTCGCGCGGCTGCGTGAACTTGGCGTGCGCTGCCACCTGGTATCGGGCGATCACGCCGAAGCGGTCCACTGGTGGGCGTCGCACTTCGGCATAGCCTGCGTAGCCGGCGCGGTCACCCCGGAAGGCAAGCGCGACTACGTCGCGCGGCTGCAGCAGGGCGGGGCGGTGGTGCTGGCCGTGGGCGATGGCATCAACGATGCGCCGGTGCTGGCGCAGGCCCAGGTGTCGATCGCCATCGGCAGCGGCGCGCCGCTGGCCCAGGCCGGTGCGGACGCGGTGCTGACGCACGGCGGCGTGGCCGAGATCGCCACCGCACTGGCGGTGTCGCGCCGGACGCGCCGGGTGGTGCGCCAGAACCTGGGCTGGGCCTTCTTCTACAACGTCGTGGCCATCCCGCTCGCAGCGACGGGGCTGGTCACGGCCTGGATGGCCGGCATCGGCATGTCGCTGTCGTCGTTGCTGGTAGTGGCCAATGCCTGGCGCCTGCTGCGCGCCGGCAAGCCGCGCCACAAGGGAGTCTGACAGATGGAAACGCTTTACCTGCTGGTGCCGATGAGCCTGGTGCTTGTCGTGGTCATCGCGGGCGCGCTGTGGTGGGCCCTCCATGCCGGGCAGTACGACGACCTGGACCGGCCCGCCGAATCGATCCTGCTGGACAACGACAAGCCATGAACCCGCCGCGCGGCGCGCCCTCCGACCGGGGCCCAGCACGCAGGTTCCATGCATGCCCTGAGCGACTTGATAAAGATCAACGCACATGCAGCATGGTTTTTCTAAAGTCACACTGTCAGTAGGTTTTTTCTTTTCTCTAAGCTTTGGGGGTCTGAATGGATGTCACTGCCGCGTCTTCACGCGTCGACACCTTCAATTACGGCGTCGTAAGACAGTTCGCTGTCATGACGGTAGTCTGGGGGATCGTCGGCATGGCCGTCGGCGTGCTGCTGGCAGCACAGCTGATCTGGCCCGAACTCAACTTCAACACACCCTGGCTGTCGTTTGGCCGGCTGCGGCCGTTGCATACCAATGCGGTGATCTTCGCCTTCGGCGGCAGCGCGCTGTTCGCGACCTCGTACTACGTGGTCCAGCGCACCTGCCAGGCCCGCCTGTTCTGCGGCCCGCTGGCCGCGTTCACGTTCTGGGGCTGGCAACTGGTCATCGTCGCCGCCGCCATCACGCTGCCGCTGGGGATCACCAGCTCCAAGGAATACGCGGAACTGGAATGGCCGATCGACCTGCTGATCACCGCGGTCTGGGTGGCCTACGCGATCGTGTTCTTCGGCACCATCGTCAAGCGCAAGACCCGGCATATCTACGTCGCCAACTGGTTCTTTGGCGCCTACATCCTGACCATCGCGCTGCTGCACATCGTCAACAACATCGAGATGCCGGTGTCGCTGTGGAAGTCCTACTCGGCCTATGCCGGCGTGCAGGACGCGATGATCCAGTGGTGGTACGGCCATAACGCCGTGGGCTTCTTCCTGACCACCAGCTTCCTGGGGATGATGTACTACTTCATTCCCAAGCAGGCCGAGCGCCCGATCTACTCCTACCGCCTGTCCATCGTCCACTTCTGGGCGCTGAACTTCACCTACATGTGGGCCGGCCCGCACCACCTGCAGTACACCGCGCTGCCGGACTGGGCACAGTCGCTGGGCATGGTGTTCTCGCTGATCCTGCTGGCGCCGTCGTGGGGCGGCATGATCAACGGCATCATGACCCTGTCGGGGGCCTGGCACAAGCTGCGCACCGACCCCATCCTGAAGTTCCTGGTGGTGGCGCTGTCGTTCTACGGCATGGCCACGTTCGAAGGCTCGATGATGTCGATCAAGACCGTCAACGCGCTCTCGCACTACACGGACTGGACCATCGGTCACGTGCACTCGGGCGCGCTGGGCTGGGTCGCGATGATCTCGATCGGCTCGCTCTACTACCTGATTCCGCGTCTGTTCGGTGAGAAGCAGATGTACAGCGTCCGGCTGATCGAGTGGCACTTCTGGATCGCGACCATTGGCGTGGTGCTGTATATCGCCTCGATGTGGATCGCCGGGGTGATGGAAGGCCTGATGTGGCGCGCCACGCAGCCTGACGGCACGCTGACCTATGCCTTCGTCGAAGCGGTCAAGGCCAAGTACCCGTTCTACCTGATTCGCTTGCTGGGTGGCCTGTGCTTCCTGTCCGGCATGCTGCTGATGGCCTACAACGTGCTCAAGACCATCGTCGGCAAGCCCGCCGTGGATGCGCCGATTCCGGCCAGCATCACTGCCTCTGCCCACTGATCAATCCAGGATAGAAAGATGTCCGACAAACAACGCTTCTTTTCCCACGAAACGCTGGAGAAGAACATCGGCTGGCTGATCATCTGCACGATCCTCGTGGTCAGCATTGCGGGTCTGGTCCAGATCGTGCCGCTGTTCTTCCAGCACTCCACCACCGAGCCGGATCCGGGCATCACCCCGTATTCGCCGCTGCGGCTGATGGGCCGCGATATCTATATCCGTGAAGGCTGCGTCGGCTGCCACTCGCAGCAGGTCCGCACGCTGCAGGCCGAGACCGAGCGCTACGGCCACTTCTCCACGGCGGGCGAGTCGGTCTACGACCACCCGTTCCTGTGGGGCTCCAAGCGCACCGGTCCCGACCTGGCGCGCGTGGGCGGGCGCTACTCGGATGACTGGCAGCGCATCCACCTGCGCAATCCGCGCGACGTGGTGCCGGAATCCGTGATGCCATCGTACCCGTGGCTGGAAAAGGCCGAGCTGCCCACCAACGACATCCAGGCCCGCATGCGCGCGCTGGTGCGCCTGGGCGTGCCGTACACGGATGCCGAGATCGCCAAGGCACCGGACGAGCTCAAGGGCAAGACCGAAGAAGATGCGCTGGTTGCCTACCTGCAAGGCCTGGGCACCAACCGCCGCAACGTCCGCGTGGATTCCGCCGCGGCTGCGGCACCCAAGGAGTAAGCCATGGCCATGATCACTGCCATTGCGACCGTCGTGTCGATGGTCGTCTTCCTGGGGATCTGCTGGTGGGCCTGGTCCGCCGGCCGGCAGGCCGCTAACCGGGAATCCGCCATGCTGCCGTTCGCGCTGCCTGACGAAACCACGACAACATCGAGCCGGAACACCTAGCCATGAGCGATTTCATTTCCGAATTCTGGAGTTATTACATTGCCGCTATCGCGCTCATCGGCATCGTCTGGTGCGTGTGGCTGCTGTTCTCGCAACGCAAGGTCGCCAAGACCACCGGCGGCACTGAAGACACCGGCCATGTCTGGGACGGTGACCTGCGCGAGCTGAACAACCCGTTGCCGCGCTGGTGGATGTGGATGTTCCTGCTGGCCTGCATCTTCAGCCTGGCCTACCTGGTGCTGTATCCGGGACTGGGTTCGTATGCCGGCGTGCTGAAGTTCTCCACGCAGGGCGAACTTGCCGCGCACCGCGCGGCGCAGGAGAAAATGCAGAACGAGATCTACTCCAAGTACCTGAAGATGGACGTCAAGCAGGTGGCGGCGGATCCGCAGGCGCGCGAGATCGGCCAGCGCCTGTTCCTGAACTACTGCGCACAATGCCACGGCTCGGACGCGCGCGGCAGCCGCGGCTTTCCGAACCTGACAGACAGCGACTGGCTCTATGGTGGCGAACCCGACATCATCCAGCAGACCATCACCAAGGGCCGCAATGGCGTGATGCCGCCGTTTGCCGCGGCCATCGACGCCAAGCAGGCGGGCGACGTGGCGCAATACGTGCGCTCGCTGTCGGGCCTGTCGTCGGACCCGATCCGTGCGTCGCGTGGCGAGGGCGCCTTCAAGACGACCTGCGTGGCATGCCACGGCGCCGGCGGCAAGGGCAACCAGGCGCTCGGCGCGCCCAACCTGGCGGACAACGTCTGGCTGTATGGCAGCTCGGAAGGCAGTATCGTCGACGCAATCCTGAAGGGCCATAACAACCACATGCCTGCGCATGAGGAGATCCTGACGCCTGAACGCATCCGGATGCTGACGGCCTATGTCTGGGGTCTGTCCAATACTGGGGGCGGAGCCGGGCAATGACCGACGACTCATGTGAGCGGGCGCTGGCAGCTCGCGGGAGAGCATGCCCATGAACGCACCCGGGACCGAAGAAATGGCCCGGGCGGCCGCCCTGCAACGGTCGGCCGCTGCGCCGGGCGAGACCTCTGACGAAACGCTCTACGAGGTCCGCCGCAAGATCTACCCGCGCTCGGTGACGGGCGCATTCTCCAGCTGGCGGGTCTGGCTGGTGATCCTGACCCAGCTGATCTACTACGGCACGCCCTGGCTCCAATGGAATGGCCGCCAGGCCGTGCTGTTTGACCTTGGCGAGCGCAAGTTCTACATCTTCGGGCTGGTGCTGTGGCCGCAGGACGTCATCTACCTGGCGGTGCTGCTGGTCATCTCGGCGCTGGCGCTGTTCCTGTTCACGGCGATCGCGGGGCGGCTGTTCTGCGGCTATGCCTGTCCGCAGACGGTCTACACCGAGATCTTCATGTGGATCGAGCGGCGGGTCGAAGGCGACCGCATCGCCCGCATCCGGCTCGATGGCGATCCGTGGAGCCTGCGCAAGTTCCGTCTCAAGGCGACCAAGCACTTCCTGTGGGTGCTGATTGCGCTCTGGACCGGCTTTACCTTCATCGGCTATTTCGCACCGATCCGCGAACTGGGCGGCGAGGTGCTCAGCCTGTCGCTGGGGCCGTGGCAGTCGTTCTGGATGCTGTTCTACGCGTTCGCCACCTGGGGCAATGCGGGCTTCATGCGCGAGCAGGTGTGCAAGTACATGTGCCCGTATGCGCGTTTCCAGAGCGTGATGGTGGATCGCGATACCTATGTCGTGACCTACGACGTCGGCCGCGGCGAGCCGCGCGGAAGCCGGTCGCGCAAGACCGACCACCACAAGGCGGGGCTTGGCGACTGCGTCAACTGCAGCATCTGCGTGCAGGTGTGCCCGACGGGCATCGATATCCGCGACGGCCTGCAGTACGAGTGCATCGGCTGCGGCGCCTGCATCGACGCCTGCGACCAGGTCATGGACAAGATGGAATATCCGCGCGGCCTGATCCGGTACACCTCGGAAAACGCGATGCGCAAGGGCTTGTCCGCGGCGGCATCACGCAAGCGCCTGCTGCGCCCGCGCGTGGTCATTTATTCCGTGATCTGGGTGGCGTTGCTGGCCGGGTTCATGGCTTCGATCGCGCTGCGCACGCCGCTGAAGGTCGACATCATCCGCGACCGTGGTGCGCTCGGCCGTGAAGTGGAAGGCCGCTGGATCGAGAATGTCTATCGCCTGCAGCTGATCAACACCACCGAAGCGCCGATGCAGATCAGCGTGCGCGCCGACAGCGACGAACTGAAGAACCTGACCGTGGAATACGATAAGCAGGCCGAATCGCTGGCGCCGACGTCCAACCGGTTGCTGCCGATCCGGATCCGCGTGCCGATCGAGGCCGCGGCGCAGGGCACGCACAAGATCAACGTGACGGTGACGAGCGAAGGCACGGAGCAGGGGCATGCCGAAATCCGGCAATCCACCAGTTTCATCGTGCCGCGCGATTTGTGAAGCTAGGTCGTCAAGATGAAGGGGGCAAGATGAGTCAGCAAGGCAATCCGTGGTGGAAGGAGCCGTGGCCGTGGCTGTTGATGAGCGGCCCGCTGGTGGCGATGGTGGCGTGTGGCGTGACGATCTGGCTGGCATCCACGCATCCGGACATGCCGGTGCAGGGTGCAACGCGCCATGGCCTGGTGGTCGAGAAGGCCGACGCCGCGCCGCCCAAGGCTGCCGCTGTGAGGCAGCCATGAGGTTGCGCTGGCTGATGTGGGTACTCTGGCCGGCGTTCCTGATGGCCGGGTTCGCGACCGCGACGGTGTTTTCGGTGGTGGATCCCGGTGACCTGAACTTCTTCGGCCAGCCGATCGAAGCGTCCCGCGAATCGGTCTACACCGTTGGTTTCCTGATGGCCTGGGTGTTCTGCGCGTTGTCCAGCGGACTGACGCTCTACACCATGCCGACGCGGCTCAGCGATACCGACGAACTGGAATAAGCGGATCGGTGTGAGGTCTGCGCTGCCATGTCCGCATGCGGTACCTGGCAGCGCCTTGGCCGCTTAGCAGGAGCGGCTGTAGAGCTGCTTGATGCCGTCGATGTCCACGAGCTTGACGTGGCGCTGGCGAATCTGGATCAGGCCGGCTTCGGCAAAGCGGGAGAACAGGCGGCTGACGGTTTCGAGCTTCAGGCCCAGGTAGCTGCCGATCTCTTCGCGGCTCATGCGCATCACGAACTCGGACGCCGAATAGCCGCGTGCCGACAGGCGCTCAGAGAGGTTGATCAGGAAGGCGGCAAGCCGTTCCTCGGCGCGCATCGAGCCCAGCGTGACCAGCATCAGTTGGTCATGCGTGATTTCCTTGCCCATCAGGCGCAGGAACTGCTGCTGCAGCGACGGCAGGTCTGCCGACAGGGACTGCAACTCGCTCATGCGGACCACGCAGACTTCGGTGTCCTCCAGCGCGGCGGCATCGGAGGCATGCTGCATCTCGCCCAGCCCGTCGAGACCGACAATTTCGCCGGGCAGGTGGAAGCCGGTAATCTGCGAGCGGCCGTCTTCAGTGGTGACGTGGGTCTTGAGCGTGCCAAAGCGCACGGCATAGACCGCGGTGAGCGGATCGCCCATGCGATACAGGGTTTCACCCTTGTGCACACGGATGCGTTCCTGAACCAGCGTGTCCATCTTGGCGAGGTCTTGCTGCGACATGCCGACCGGAAGGCACAGCTGCCCCATCGCACAGGTGGAGCAGCGTGGTGACATCTCGGTAATGGGAATGGAGGTGAGCAATTGGAACCTGCTAGAAATGGCAGCGAGGGCGCGATAACGGCATTTTACCGTGCGATGTGATGTGGTAGGGAGTGAGAATTGACACTTGGCGTACTGATCAGCGTTTTTCTGCTGGCTTTGCTGGGCGGGGTCCACTGCGCCGCCATGTGCGGCGGCGTGGCGCTGGCCGTGGAGCAGCGTCACGGCGCGGCGGCGACGATCAGTCTGGTGCCCAGCCGTGCCGCCTGGCTCGGCGAGTTGCTGATAATGCACCTGGGCCGGATCTCGACCTATATGCTGCTTGGGGCCGCGCTAGGCGCGGTCGGTGCTTCGGCGTGGAAACAGGACTATCTGCCGGTGCAGCGCTGGCTGTTCGGCGCGGGCAGCGTCATGCTGCTGTGGTCGGGCTGGCGGTTGCTGCGCGGCAACACGTTTACCGTCGACTGGCTGGAGCGGCTGGCGTCGCGTGCCAGCGCAGCGGTGGCGCGCCGGCTGGGTGGCGTGGCACGCGGCATGCCGTCCTTTGTGCGCGCACGCGGCGGCCTGGCGCGGCGATACGGCGTGGGCCTGGCGTGGGGGCTGGTGCCGTGCGGCATGGTCTATGGGGCGCTCACGCTCGCGCTGCTGGCGGGCAATGCGGCGTCCGGCGCACTCGTGATGGGCGTGTTCGGGCTCGGCACACTGCCTAACCTGCTGGTGCTCTCCGGCCTGTCAGGCTATTTGCGTACGCTGTCGCGACGTCCCGGCGTGCGCCTGGGGGCCGGCCTGGCGGTAATGGCGTTCGGCGGCCTTGGCATTGCGCGAGCGGTGCTGTTGCCACATTCGCTGGCCGAGCATGGATTCTGCCTGGTGTTCTGAGGCGCCGGCGCTGCGCCGGCAACGGATGATGGTTGCAGGCGGGGGCGGGAATGCCATACAATCGCCAACATTGCGGTATCGCGCGGTGTCTTGTGAGCCGCGGTAAGCAGCGGGCGAGCAGCGCCAGGCGGCCTTCATACCAGAAGGTGAGTTCAGGGCAGGGGAAGCGGAAGGTTTTCGATGCCCGTCCCGTCCCCACAGTCCATCCGGTTCAAAAGATCTGGTTCAAAAGTCCGGCTGGCACTGCGGTGTTGGCGATGCCGGCCTTGCTCCCGATACCCGTTTTTCTTGCGTCCGAGGCCTTCAGTTCGCTGACAGCGACGTCCGGTATGTGCGGACGCGCTACGCAAGAGGTTCGCTGGCTGGCCCATAACGGCATGCGAACGATCTCCTGCCGGAACGCCCGGCAACTCGATGCAAAGATAGGGAAGTGCACGGCTTGGATGCAGCAGGTATCCGGCTAGCTGCGCAATGAGATGGCGGTGGCTTTCGCACCGCTGTATCCAAAATCTCCGGTGCCCCGGATCCGTCCGGGAGCAGGTGCAAAGACAGGCTGCACACCATCAACATGAATACCCAAGAGGCGAAGATCGTCCTCGAGACGGCGCTGATCTGCGCGCAGGAACCGTTGCGCGTCAATGATCTGCGGCGGCTGTTTGACGACGACGTCGGCGCAGACACCATCCGCGTGCTGCTTGATGAACTGCGGCAGGACTGGCGGCCGCGCGGCGTGGAACTGGTGGCCCTGGCCAGCGGCTGGCGCTTCCAGAGCCGGCCGGAAATGCGTGAATACCTGGATCGGCTGAATCCAGAAAAGCCGCCAAAATATTCGCGCGCGGTGATGGAAACACTGGCGATCATTGCCTACCGGCAGCCGGTGACCCGCGGCGATATCGAGGAAATCCGCGGCGTGACGGTCAGCACGGAAGTCATCAAGAAGCTTGAGGACCGCAGCTGGATCGAGGTGATCGGACACCGCGACGTGCCGGGCAGGCCGGCGCTGTATGCGACCACCAAGGCGTTCCTGGACGATCTTGGCCTGCGTACGCTGGATGAGCTGCCGCCGCTGGAAGATGCCCAGGCGCAGGCGCAGGCAACCCTGCTGGAACAGCAGGCCATCAATTTTGAAGACCTGGCTGCAAACAAGGCGGCCAGCGCCGACGAAGAGGCTTTTGCCAACCCCGCCGCGCATGCGGCGGATGTGGCTGAAGCATCCGTCGCAAACGAAGCCGAGACGACCGGCCCGGTCGACCAAGGCGCCAATGGCTTTGACGCGCAACCGCTGCAAGCTGCAGCCGACGATGCCGCCGAGGCCGCTTCCACCGAACCAGCCGCACCCAATCCGGACGGGGCGCGGGGCGATTTGCCGGACAACGGCACCCCGCCGCACCCGAGCGAGCACGACGAGCGCGTGCCGAACTGAACAACATGCAACATCCGATAGTGAATATCTTGTCTGATTCCGTTGAGCAAGACACCCGCAATGCGGGCGCACCCGCCGACACCGGCGCCGCAGAACCCGGATCGGGCAGCGAAGCCGCGCCCCGCCGCAAGGGGCTGCGCCGCGGGCTGAGGAACCTGGTCGCATCGCGCCGCCAGGCACAGGACCGCGGCGAGGGCGCCGAAGGCGCCGGCGGCCAGGCCGATGCCGGTGAAGCGGGCGCCGCACAGGCGGCGGGCGGTGCGCGCGGTGGCCAGCGTGGCCGCGGCAAGCGCAAGACGGGGCAGGGCGAGGGTGGCCAGGGTAGCCAAGGCGGCCAGGGCACCAGCAAGGCAGAAAAGGTCGACCGTGCGGCCAGGGCCGAAGGCACCGACAAGCCTGAGCAGCCCGGCCGCAAGCGCAA
This sequence comes from Cupriavidus sp. FW305-27, assembly GCF_058787995.1. Taxonomy (NCBI): domain Bacteria; kingdom Pseudomonadati; phylum Pseudomonadota; class Betaproteobacteria; order Burkholderiales; family Burkholderiaceae; genus Cupriavidus; species Cupriavidus sp. FW305-27. The sequence continues at coordinate 42,527 of NZ_JBYTAG010000027.1, read as the reverse complement.
GCCGGTCCAGCGCTCAGGCAAGGCGGCAGCGCCGGGCGAGGCGCAGGGTGCCGGTGCGCGGCAGCAGGGCCGCCGCAAGGATGGCGGCAAGCCGCAGGCGCCCCGCAAGGGCCAGGGCGGCGGGGACAAGACCACGGCGAGCAGCGAAGACCTGTTCCGCTTCGTGATCTCTGAGCAGTACGACAACGAAGACACCGTCATTCCGCGCACCAAGGCCAAGCCGGTGCGCGAGCTGTCGGCCGACGACGACGCGCCCAAGCTGCACAAGGTGCTGGCCGAGGGCGGGCTGGGCTCGCGCCGCGAGATGGAAGAACTGATCCTGCAGGGCCGCGTTTCGGTCAACGGCCTGCCGGCCCATATCGGCCAGCGCATCCTGCCGGCGGACCAGGTCCGCGTGAACGGCAAGCTGATCCACCGCAAGGTGTCGACCAAGCCGCCGCGCGTGCTGCTGTACCACAAGCCCGCCGGCGAGATCGTCAGCCAGTCCGATCCGGAAGGCCGTCCGACTGTGTTCGACAGCCTGCCGCGCATCAAGACCGGCAAGTGGGTCGCGGTGGGCCGCCTGGACTTCAATACTGAAGGCCTGCTGATCTTCACCACCTCTGGTGATATTGCCAACCGTTTCATGCATCCGCGCTATGGCGTGGAGCGCGAGTACGCGGTGCGCACGCTGGGCGAGCTGGCCGAGGCCGACCGCCAGCGCCTGCTGCATGGCATCAAGCTCGATGACGGCGAGGCCAACTTCCTGCGCATTGCCGACGGCGGCGGTGAAGGCGTCAACCAGTGGTACCACGTGGCCCTGACCGAAGGCCGCAACCGTGAAGTGCGCCGCATGTTCGAGGCGGTCGGGCTGACCGTGTCGCGCCTGATCCGCACCCGCTACGGCCAGTTCCTGCTGCCGCGTGGCCTCAAGCGCGGCCGCTGGCAGGAAGTCGAGCCCAATGACGTCAAGGCGCTGATGGCCGGTGTCGGCCTGAAGGTGCCCGGCAAGGGCGAGCAGGCTCCCAAGGGCGCCACCAAGGTAGGCGGGCGCAAGCAGCGCACCGAAGCCGCGATTGCCGGCATGCCGATGCCCACGGGCATGGACGGCCTGCCGCGCTTCGACCAGGGCGGCGCCCGGGGCGGTAGCGGCGGCCGCAGCAGCCAGCCGGATCCGATGAAGACCTCGATGGGCTATATCACCCACGGGCCCACCTTGCTGACCTCGCACGCGGCCAGCCTGGGCGGCGGGCGCGGCACTGGCGCACGCCAGGGACGTGGTGGCGCCGGCATGGGCGGCATGGGTGGCATGCGCGGTCAGGGTGGTCAGGGCGGCCTGGGTGGCCAGGGTCAGGGCAAGCCGCGTCGCGGCGGCGGCGAAGCCAACGGCAATGTGATGCCGAAGGCGTCGAAGCCGGGCGGCAACCGTTCCCCGCGCGGCGGTAGTGGCGGTGGCGGCGGCAACCGTGGTGGCAACCGCGGCGGCAACCGATAAGCGCTGAATCCGGCGCATGGCGGGTTGAACGCCCGCCGGCGCCGGATTCAGTGCACGGAAATGTCTGGCTTTTGCCTTTTCGACATAATCCGCGTATAATTCAAGTCTATTCAAAAAGCCATCCTCGTCGAGGATGGGCGAATGATGGGCATTGCGCCCATTTTTTTTTGGTTCGCCCGTTTTTCGGTTCTCTCCGCTGGGGCGGGGGGATGGCGGACAGGCAGGGCTGCAGCAGGGTCGTCCCGGACGGCACCGGCGGGTTTGCCTGCCACGGTGTTGATGGCCATTACTCGGGATAACAGTGCATCTGGCAGATTTGATCGAAACCACCCTAAGCGGCATGGGATATGAGCTGGTCGAGCTCGAGCGTGCCCCGGCCGGATTGCTGCGTGTCTATATCGATCAGCCTGAAACCGGCATTGCCATCGAGGATTGTGAAAAGGTGAGCCGCCAGCTCACCCACGTGTTCACGGTCGAGAACGTCGACTATGAACGCCTCGAGGTCTCGTCGCCCGGACTGGACCGGCCGCTGAAGAAGCTGGCCGACTACGTCCGCTTTGCCGGCGAGGAGGCGCGCGTGACGCTGCGCCTGCCCGTCAACGGACAGAAGAACTTCACAGGCATCCTGCGCGAGCCCACCGGCGCGGCGGGCGAGGAGAAGATTGGCCTGGAGTTCGAAGGCAAAGATGGCCCGGCGCTGCTGGAATTTGCCGTATCCGATGTCGACAAGGCACGCCTGGTGCCGGTGATCGACTTCAAAGGAAATCAAAGAAAAGGGAACAAGCAATGAGCCGCGAAGTTCTGTTGCTCGTCGATGCGCTTGCGCGTGAGAAGAACGTCGACAAGGATGTGGTATTCGGTGCCCTGGAGGCGGCGCTCGCCTCGGCCACCAAGAAGCGTTTCGAGGAAGACGTGGATATCCGTGTCGCGATCGATCGCGAGTCGGGCGAGCATGAAACCTTCCGCCGCTGGCTGGTCGTTCCCGACGAGCTGGGCCTGCAAGAGCCGGACAAGCAGATCCTGCTGTTCGAAGCCCGCGATGAAAACCCCAGCATCGAGCTGGGTGACTTTATCGAGCAGCAGATCGAGTCGGTCGAGTTCGGCCGCATCGGTGCGCAGGCTGCCAAGCAGGTGATCCTGCAGCGCATCCGCGACGCCGAGCGCGAGCAGATCCTGAACGACTACCTGGATCGCGGCGAGAAGATCATGACCGGCACGGTCAAGCGCGCCGACAAGAAGGGCCTGATCGTCGAGTCCGGCCGCGTGGAAGCGCTGCTGGCCCGCGACCAGATCATCCCCAAGGAAAACCTGCGCACCGGTGACCGCGTGCGTGCGTATATCCTGAATGTGGACCGCGCCGCGCGCGGCCCGCAGATTGAACTGTCGCGCACCGCGCCCGAGTTCCTGATCAAGCTCTTCGAGAACGAAGTGCCGGAAATGGAACAAGGCCTGCTGGAGATCAAGGCGGCTGCCCGTGATCCGGGCGTGCGCGCCAAGATCGCCGTGGTCGCGCATGACAAGCGCATCGACCCGATCGGCACCTGCGTCGGCGTGCGCGGTACCCGCGTCACCGCGGTGCGCAACGAGATCGGCGGCGAGGCCGTGGACATCGTGCTGTGGTCGGAAGACCCGGCGCAGTTCGTGATCGGCGCGCTGGCACCGGCACAGGTGCAGTCGATCGTGGTCGATGAAGAAAAGCACAGCATGGACGTCGTGGTCGACGAGGAAAACCTCGCCGTCTCGATCGGCCGCAGCGGTCAGAACGTGCGCCTGGCGACCGAGCTGACCGGCTGGCAGATCAACATCATGACGCAGGAAGAGTCGGCGCAGAAGCAGGCCGAAGAGAGCGATGTCGTGCGCAAGCTGTTCATGTCCAAGCTGGACGTGGATGAGGAAGTTGCCGACATCCTGATCGAGGAAGGCTTCTCCACGCTGGAAGAAGTGGCTTATGTCCCCATCAGTGAAATGATGGAGATCGAGGCCTTTGACGAAGACACCGTCAACGAGCTGCGCAATCGCGCGCGTGATGCGCTCCTGACGATGGAACTGGCCCGGGAAGAAAAGGTGGAAGAGGTGTCGCAGGACCTGCGCTCGCTCGACGGCCTCAACCCGGAACTGATCGGCAAGCTGGCCGAAGGCGATATCCATACGCGTGACGACCTGGCCGAACTGGCCGTGGACGAGCTGGTCGAGATGACCGGTGTCAGCGAGGAAGAAGCCAAGTCGCTGATCATGAAAGCACGGGAACATTGGTTCAACTGAGGGACACGGCCGGGCCGGCCTACACCTGGCCCGGGCGCGCTTTCCGCAACGATTTGTCCCGACGTAGAAACCAAGCATTGAAAGGGTTTGAATGGCAAGCACAACAGTTGCCCAACTGGCCGCAGAACTGAGTCGCAGCGCAGCTGCCCTGCTGGAACAATTGCAGGCGGCTGGGGTGGGCAAAGCGACGCCAGAAGACATCATCACGGAATCGGATAAGACCAGGCTGCTGGACTATCTGAAGCGTTCGCACGGCCAGGCCGACGACAGCTCCCGCAAGAAGATCACACTGACCAAGCGCGAAACCTCCGAGATCCGCCAGTCGGATGGCACTGGCAAGACCCGCACGGTCCAGGTGGAAGTGCGCAAGAAGCGCGTGCTGATCAAGCGCGACGAAGCTGCGCCCGATGCCCAGGCCGACGCGGTCGAAGCCCAGGCGCCTGTCGTCGATGCTGTCGAGGAAGCTCGCCGCGACGAGGAAGAACGCCAGCAGGCCGAACTGCTGGCGCGCCAGGAAGCTGAAGCCAAGGCCGCCCGCGAGGCAGCCGAGCGCGAGGAAGCCGAGCGCCGCGCCCGCCAGGAAGCGCTGGAGGCTGAACAGCGCCGCCAGGCCGAACTCGCCGCCCGCAAGGCGGAGGAAGAGGCTGCCGCGTCGCGCGCCGTGACCGAGGCCAACGAGGATTCCTCGCGCAAGAAGGCAGAGGACGAGAAGGCACGCGTCACCGCCGAACGCGCCGAGGCGCAGAAGGCTGCCGACGAAGCCAAGGCTGCCGCCGACAAGGCCCGCGCAGAGCAGGAAGTCGCTGCGCGCAAGCGCCGCGAGGCTGCCGAAGCCGAGGCCCGTGCGATCCAGCAGATGCTGAACGCGCCGCCGCGCGTGCTGAAGGCGCCGTCCGAGCGCAAGGCTGAAGAGAAGAAGGCCGAGCAGACCGGTACGCTGCACAAGCCGGTGAAGCCGGCCGGTGCGACCACGGAAGCGAAGAAGGACGAAAAGAAGCCGGCCACCACGACCACGACCACGGCAACCGCCGACAAGAAGGGCAAGGTCGTGAAGGCGGGCTGGCAGGACGACAGCAGCCGCAAGAAGGGCAGCGGCCTGAAGACCCGCGGCGATACTTCGGGTGGCGTGGGCGGCTGGCGCGGTGGCCCGCGTGGCCGCGGCGGCAGGCAGCAGCAGCACGACGACAGCCGCAGCAGCTTCCAGGCGCCGACCGAGCCGGTGGTGCGTGAAGTGCACGTGCCGGAAACCGTCTCGGTGGCCGACCTGGCGCACAAGATGGCCGTCAAGGCATCCGAGGTCATCAAGCAGATGATGAAGCTCGGCCAGATGGTGACCATCAACCAGGTGCTGGACCAGGAAACCGCCATGATCGTGGTGGAAGAAATGGGCCACAAGGCGTATGCCGCCAAGCTGGACGATCCGGAAGCGCTGCTGGTGGTGGGCGGTGAGGAACACACCGACGCCGAGCTGCTGCCGCGTCCGCCGGTGGTGACCGTGATGGGTCACGTCGACCACGGCAAGACCTCGCTGCTGGACTACATCCGCCGCACCAAGGTGGCCGCGGGCGAAGCCGGCGGGATTACGCAGCACATCGGTGCCTACCATGTGGAAACCGACCGCGGCGTGATCACGTTCCTGGATACCCCGGGTCACGAGGCCTTCACGGCCATGCGTGCCCGCGGTGCCAAGGCGACCGATATCGTGATCCTGGTGGTGGCCGCCGACGACGGCGTGATGCCGCAGACCAAGGAAGCCATTGCGCATGCCAAGGCTGCCGGTGTGCCGATCGTGGTGGCGATCAACAAGATCGACAAGCCCGATGCCAACCCGGACCGCGTCAAGCAGGAACTGGTGGCGGAGCAGGTGGTGCCGGAAGAATACGGCGGCGATTCGCCGTTCGTGCCGGTTTCCGCCAAGATGGGTACCGGTGTGGAAGACCTGCTCGAGCAAGTGCTGCTGCAAGCCGAAGTGCTGGAACTGACCGCTCCGGTGGATGCCCCGGCCAAGGGCCTGGTGGTGGAAGCCCAGCTGGACAAGGGCAAGGGCCCGATCGCGACCATCCTGGTCAGCAGCGGCACGCTCAAGCGTGGTGACGTGGTCCTGGCTGGCAGCGCCTACGGCCGCGTGCGTGCCATGCTGGACGAGAACGGCAAGCCGACCAAGGAAGCCGGCCCGTCGATCCCGGTGGAAATCCAGGGTCTGTCGGAAGTGCCTGCCGCCGGTGAAGAAGTGCTGGTGCTGCCGGACGAGCGCAAGGCACGTGAAATCGCGCTGTTCCGCCAGGGCAAGTTCCGCGACGTGAAGCTGGCCAAGCAACAGGCCGCCAAGCTGGAGAACATGCTCGAGCAGATGGCCGAAGGCGAAGTGCAGACGCTGCCGTTGATCGTCAAGGCCGACGTGCAGGGTTCGCAGGAAGCGCTGGTGCAGTCGCTGCAGAAGCTGTCGACCGCCGAAGTGCGCGTGCAGATCGTGCATGGCGGCGTGGGTGGCATCTCCGAATCCGACGTCAACCTGGCGACGGCTTCGAAGGCGGTCATCATCGGCTTCAACGTGCGTGCCGACGCCGGTGCGCGCAAGCTGGCCGAGCACAACGGCATCGATATCCGCTACTACAACATCATTTACGATGCGGTAGACGAGATCAAGGCGGCGATGTCGGGCATGCTGGCGCCGGAGAAGCGCGAGACCACCATCGGCCAGGTCGAGGTACGTCAGGTGTTCCGCGTGCCGAAGATCGGTGCGGTGGCCGGCTGTATGGTCACCGACGGCCTGGTCAAGCGCAACTCGCTGGTGCGCGTGCTGCGCAACAACGTGGTCATCCACGACGGCGAGCTGGATTCGCTCAAGCGTTTCAAGGACGATGTGAAGGAAGTGAAGCAAGGCTTCGAGTGCGGTCTGTCGATCAAGAACTTCAACGATGTTCAGGAAGGCGACCAGCTCGAGGTGTACGAAATCACAGAGGTGGCGCGTACGCTGTAAGGCGTCGCAAGCAACGGCAGGCTTCGGCCTGCCGTTGTCATCTCGACCAGACTGTATTGAATGGCCAAGAAAGGCAGTATCTCCTCCCGCAATCTCCGCATCTCCGACCAGATCCAGAAGGACCTGGCCGAGATGATCCAGCGCGAACTGCGCGACCCGCGCCTCGGCCTGGTCACGCTGCAGTCGGTCGCGCTGACGCCGGACTACGCGCACGCCAAGGTGTACTTCACCGTGCTGGGCGCCGAAGCCGCCGAGGCGGAAGCCATCCTGAACGAAAAGGCCGGCTACCTGCACTCGCTGCTGTACAAGCGCCTGCACATCCATACCGTGCCGACGCTGCGCTTCTTCCACGATACCTCGGTCGAACATGCGATCGAGATGTCCAAGCTGATCAACGAAGCGAACGCCACGCGTTCGAAAGACGACTGAAGCCGGCGCCCATGCCGCCCTGGCATGGGTTTCGCGGCCACTACGTTTACGTTGCCGCCATCCGCGCCGCATCGCCGTCCCGCCTCCCGCTTTCTCCCGATGACCGATTCCAACGCCAACCGTCCGCCGCGCCTGCCGCGCCGCGAGGTCCATGGTGTGTTGCTGCTCGACAAGCCGCTGGGCCTGTCGTCCAACGACGCGCTGGTGCGCGCCAAGCGCCTCTTGCGCGCGGCCAAGGCCGGCCATACCGGCACGCTGGATCCGCTTGCCACGGGGCTGCTGCCGCTGTGCTTCGGCGAAGCCACCAAGTTTTCGCAGGACCTGCTGGAAGCGGACAAGACCTATGACGCCGTAGTGCGGCTGGGCTCGCGCTCGAGCACGGGCGACGCCGAAGGCGAACTGCTCGACGTGCGCGAGGTCACCTGCGATTGCGCCGCAGTGGAGCAGGCGCTGGCAAGCTTCCTCGGCGAGATCGAACAGGTGCCGCCGATGCATTCGGCGCTGAAGAAGGACGGCCGCCCGCTGTATGAATACGCGCGCGCCGGCCAGACCGTGGAGCGCGCGGCGCGCCGCGTCACCATCCGTTCGATTGCGCTGCTGGAGTGCGCCTTGCCCGAAGCCCCGTCGTTCACGATGCGGGTGACGTGCAGCAAGGGCACCTATATCCGCACGCTGGCCGAGGACATCGGCGAAGCGCTGGGCTGCGGCGCGCACCTGACCGGACTGCGCCGGATCGCCGTGGGCGACCTGACGCTGGACGGCGCGGTGACCCTGGAGCAGATCGAGCAGCGCGACGACTCGCAGCGCCCGGCCATGCTGGCACCTGTGGACGCCTTGCTGCAGAAGTGTGCGCCGGTGCATCTGGACGAGGTCTCCGCAGCGCGCTTCCTGCAGGGCCAGCGCATCGCTCAGCGCGACCTGCCGGCCGACACCGGGCTGGCCGAGGATGCGCTGGCGCGCGTCTATGCCGGCGAACCAGCCCGGCTGCTGGGCGTGGCACGCATGCGCGAAGGCGCGTTGCGGCCGGAGCGGCTGGTCAAGCTGTAAATTGCGTGAGGGGCGTAAATGGCCGCCCCGTCAGCAATTACTCGAGCGTGATCTTGGCCGTCTTGATGACATCGGCCCACATCTTGCGGTCCTGGGCGAGGAACCCGGCGAAATGCTCCGGCGTATCGCCCACGGGCTCGGAGCCGAATTCAGCCATCTTCTTCCTGACTTCCGGGTTCGCCAAGGCCTTGACCAGCGCCTGGTTGTAGCGGACCACGATTGCCTTCGGCAGGTCCTTCGGCCCGAAGATGCCTTGCCAGGTCGGCATGTTGAAGTCCTTCAGTCCGCTCTCGGCAAGCGTCGGCACGTCCGGCAACAGGGGCGAGCGCTTGCTGCCGGTGACTGCCAGCGCCTTGACCTTGCCGGTCTTGGCCAGCGTCGCCGCGGTGGTGATGTTGTCGACCGTCATGGCGATATGCCCGCCCATCAGGTCGGTGATCACCGGGGTGGCACCCTTGTACGGCGCATGGACCATGTCGATGCCAAGACGGTGCAGCATGGTTTCGGCAATCAGGTGATTTGACGTGCCGACGCCGGCGGTGCCGTAGGTGACCTGCGGCGTCTTTTTGACGTAGGCGACGAAGTCGGCCATGGTCTTGACCGGCAGGGCCGGATTGACGATCACGACATTCGGCTGGGTGGCCAGCATGGCGATGGGCGTGAAATCATCCGCCTTGTATGGCGTGCCCTTGGGGTTGAGCACGTGGGTCACCGCCATCGCGCCGGCGGCGCCCATGCCGATGGTGTAGCCGTCGGCCGGGGCCTTGGCCAGCTTGTCGGCGGCGATATTGCCACCCGCACCCGGCACGTTCTCCACCACCACCGGAACCCCCAGGCTTTCCGACAGCGGCGCCTGCACCAGGCGCGCCAGCAGATCGGCCGAGCCGCCGGGCGCAAAGCCCACCAGCAGGCGCACCGGCTTGGCCGGCTTCCACTCCTGCGCCTGCGCGCCCGGGATCACCGCCGCGCCCAGGCTCATCCACATCATGCCGCGTGCCAGCGGCCCCATCCACTTCGCCACCTGTTTCATTGTTACTTCCACTCCAGCAGTGTCATGGGCAATCTGTCAGCGGGCTTGCCCTTACCCGAAAATGGATTCGCTTCGTGCCTGGATTCAGGCCGCGGCACCAGCCAGTACCTGTCCCAGCAGCCTTGCCACCATGCGGTTGGAGAGCAGCACCGGCGCGCCGGCATGGCGCGCCACCTCGGCCCGCATGGCTTCGGTGTAGCCCATGCAGTGCATCACCACCAGGTCGCAGCCGCGCAGCGTCTCGCCCGCCTGCGCGAAGCGATCGGTGCTGGCGTCGGTATAAGGCGAGGCATGGGTGACGCGCAGTTCGCAGGGCACCGGCTGGATCAGGTGGAAGCTGCTTACCTGGGCCTCCAGCGGCAATACGATGCCGAGCCGCTTGCAGCCCTGCGCCAGCGCCACGGTCAGATGGTCCACTACCTGCTGCGGTTCGATGACCAGGGTCCGCATCGGCGGCAGGGCGGTGCCGGTGCACAGCGGCACCAGGGCGTCGAAGCGGCCGTCGTCCAGCGAGGTCATCAGCCGGGCCAGCATGGCCTCGGCCACCGGCTTGCCCATCACCGCCTGCGTGCCGTCACGCAGCCGGCTGGCAAAGCGGTACTCGCCGGGCGCGGGCGCCAGCGCGGCAATATCTTGCGGGCCCAGCGCGTCCAGGATGCCGAACTCTTCCACAGTGGCCGGCAGGCCCAGGTCGGCAATCATCTGCGGGACCACGTCTGTCCTGGGCGCCTGCCCGATGGTGACGAAGGCCACGCGTGGCTGGCGTGCGGCAGGCGTGTTCATGCCTCGGTTCCCACGGTCTGCAGATGGGCCAGCGAGCCATAGCGGCGCTGCAGCTCGGCCCACTCGACCGCGTCGTAGAAGTCGCACTGGCCCTGGCCGAACTGCTTCGCCACCTCGATGCAGAAGCGCGTCGCCACGTCGATGTCGAAGGCGTTGGTGACGCCGGTTGCGCAGCCTGGCACAGTGGTCTGCGCGGTCAGCGCCACGCCCACCACCGGGGCAGGGGTCACGATGGCCGGCTGCATGATCGAGTTGACGTGCCACAGGCCGTTCTCATACGGCGTGATGTCCTGGGTGGTCAATGGCAACACCATCGGCAGTTCGCCGCTGACCCATCCCATCAGGTCCAGCATCCGCTCCGGCAGGCGCAGCAGCCAGCCTTCTTTGGCCACCGGCGTCAGCGCCACGCCGCGGCGGTTGACAAAGCGGTTGCCGCGCGTGGTGTCGACCGACAGGATCGCCGCCATGCGCGGGTGCACCTCATGCGACATCATCGTGCGCATCGCAAAGGGCGATTTCATCATCGGCACCGGATGATGCGGCCGTGTGGCGGCATGCGGGCAGATATGGGTGTGGATGCGCACCGGACCGGCCAGCACGTCGCCGGTGGCGGCCATGTCGGCCAGCTTCAACGCGCTGGCGACGGCCACGATGGCGCCGTCGGCATCGGACACCAGTCCCGTCACGGCCGGGCGTGCACCGACGCCGCCCAGCCGGCCCACCACGCCAAGTGCGGGCGCGTCCGGGTTCTGTCCGGGCACCGTGCAGGCGAGGAAATCGGTGTAGAGGCCGTTCTCTTCCACGCGCGTGACGGTGACATCGTCCAGGCCGCGCGAGCGCAGCAGTGAGGCGACGGCTGCGCCGTCGACATTCGCTGCCGACAGCAGCTCGATCGATTCAATAACCTGCTTGATAGACATCTTGCTTGACTTCCTGGGGCTGGGGTGGGGTTCTGTACGCAGGGACTCAGGCCGGCAAATTCAGCGCGGCAGCGACAGCGCGCCGGGCTGCACGTCGGCAATGTCCGCGCCCCTGAACCAGCGCGCGGGATGGGCGCCGCCCATTTCGAGGCGATCGTCCGAGACCCGCACCCAGTTGCCTTCGGGCAGCCCCAGCACTGGCATGTCGGGCTGCAGCACGGTGAATTCGGCCAGGCGCTGGTCGCGCGTTTCGCCGCGGAAGCCGGGCACGACCAGGTTGAAGTAGTGCGGGTTGATCTGGAAGGGGACCAGCGCCAGCGCGTCCAGGCCGCCCGGGTCGGCCACCGGCATGTCGTTGGTGGTGCTGATGGTCGGGCAGGCCAGGTTGGCGCCAGCGCTCCAGCCGATATAGCGCGCCGCACCGGATCGCACCCGCGCCGAGATCGCCGCCAGCAGGCCGCGCTCGCGCAGGCATTGCAGCAAGCGGAACGTGTTGCCGCCGCCAACGACGATCAGTTCAGCCGCCTCGATGGCGCGCACGGCTGCCGCCGGCTCGGCCTGCCGGTGCAGCGATTGCACCGCGATGCCGACCGGCGCGAAGGCGTCGCGGACCAACGTCTCGTAGGTGTCCCAGTCGCGCGTGACCCCGGCGAACGGGATGAAGCAGGCAGTCTTGCGGCCGGCGGCCAGGTCCCGGATTGCCGCCTGGGCGTGGACCAGGTAGCCGGCGTCGCTGCTGGAGTTGCTGAGTAACAGGAGTTCCATAAGTCGTTGCGGCGAAGTCTAGATAAGTGGGGTGGCGTCGAGCCACAGTGGGTCGCCGATGCGCTGTCCCACGGGTGCCACGGCCTGCACCAGCGTCGCGCGCAGCGCCTGGGCCTGGGCCTGGCTGACCTGCATCGCGGTGAAAGACAGGCACAGCCCACGCACGTCGCCTGAGAGCGGATCTGCCAGCGTGGCGGCCACGGCGCCGATGCCGGGCATGCCTTCATTCACGGCGATGGCGCTGCGCTCGGCGCGGGCCGTCGCCACACGCTCGCGCAGCTCGGCGACCGTGGCGGGACAGCCTGCGGGTGCATCCGGCAGCTTGCGGGTGCCGGCGGCGCCATAGCGCGAGTTGAATTCAGGCTCGGGCAGGCGCGACAGCAGTACCCGGCCCATCGCTGTGGTGAATGCCGGCCGGCGTGCGCCGGGCGGTGACAGCACCTGCACCGGGTTGCTTCCGTTCAGGCGTTGCAGCACGACGGTGTCGGTGCCGTCCAGCATCGACAGGTAGGCGGTGAAGCCGGTGGCATCGGACAGCGTGGCCAGGATCTCGCGGCATTGCTCGTCGAAAGGATGCGCCTGTGCAGCAGCCTGCGCGGCGCGGATCAGCAGCGCGCCAGGGCGGTAGCGCCGCGTGGACGGCTGCAGTTCCAGCAGGCGGTAGCGCACCATCTGGGCGAGCAGGCGCGAGGCCGAGCTCTTGGCAAGGCCAAGTTCGTCCAGGACATCGTTAAAAGTGATCTCGTGCCGGTGATGCCCGAACATGTCCAGGACGCTTTCCACGCCTTCAAGAATGCTCACTCCGCCGCTCCATGCTCCACGTCTTCTTACCTGTTTATGGTTCCATTTTTTGGAACCAAGGTTCCGTAAATTGGTTTGCAAATAATAGAGGCACGAAGACAGGAACACAAGGGGGACATTCCCGGCGCGGCAACGCCGCGGCGAAGCAAAAAAAAACGGCCCCGATCAGGGGCCAAGTTCTTGAAAACCGGAGAGGTGGGGTCAGTGCGCCGCCAACGCATCCGCTGACCCGCCGCCGCCCTTGGCCGGCCGCGTCAGCCAGACAAAGCCGATCAGCACGAAGAACAGCATCCCCGAGATCCAGAAGATATCGTTGGCGCCGAGCATGGCCGCCTGCTGGGTGATATTGCGCTCGATCACGCCGATCGCCTGGGCCTGGCTCATGCCCATCTGCATCAGGTGGTTGAGCTGGTCGTGGTAGGCCGGGTTGTACGGGGTGACCTGTTCCACCAGTTGCGCATGGTGCAGCGCCGTCCGGTTTTCCCAGAGCGTGGTCGAAATCGAAGCGCCGATGGCCCCGAACGTGATCCGGACGAAGTTGGACAGTCCTGACGCCGCCGGAATCCTTTCCGGCGGCTGGCCCGACAGGATGATCGAGGTCAACGGGATGAAGAACATCGCCATGGCTGCGCCCTGGATCAGGGTCGGGATCATCAGCGTGCGGGTGTCCACCTGGGTCGTGAAGCCGGCGCGCATCAGGCTGACGATGCCGAAGGTGATGAACGCGGCCGTGGCCACCCAGCGGGCATCCATTTTCGGCAGGTTCTTGCCAATCAGCGGCGACAGCAGGATCGCAAAGATCCCTACCGGCGCCATCACGATGCCCGCGTCCGTGGCCGTATAGCCGACAATCGTCTGCAGCCACAGCGGCAGGATCACCAGGTTGCCGAAGAACAGCCCGTATGCCACGGAGATGGCGACCACGCCGGCGCTGAAGTTGCGGCCCTTGAACAGGCTGATATCGACGACCGGGTGCTTCTCATGGCTTTCCCAGATCAGGAAGAACAGGAAACCGACAATCGCCACCAGCGTCAGCACCACGATCTCGGTCGAGTGGAACCAGTCCAGTTCCTTGCCCTTGTCGAGCATCAGCTGCATCGAGCCCACCCAGATCACCAGCAGCGCCAGGCCGATGCGGTCGATCGGCAGCACCCTGGTCGGGGTTTCGCGGTCCTTGTAGATGGCCCAGGTGACATAGGCCGTGACGATGCCCACCGGCACGTTGATGTAGAAGATCCACGGCCAGGTCATGTTGTCCGAGATCCAGCCGCCCAGCAGCGGGCCCATGATCGGCGCCACCAGCGTGGTCATGCCCCACAGTGCCAGTGCCATGGTGCTCTTCTGCGGCGGATAGCTCGACAGCAGCAGCGACTGCGACAGCGGGATCATCGGCCCGGCCACCGCGCCCTGCAGGACCCGTGCGGCCAGCAGCGTCTCGAGGTTGGGAGCGACGCCGCACAGCCACGATGCCAGCACGAACAGCAGGATCGAGGTGATGAACAGCCGCACCGCGCCGAAGCGCGTGGTCAGCCAGCCGGTCAGCGGCACCGAGATCGCATTGGCCACCGCAAACGAGGTGATGACCCATGTGCCCTGGTTGGGCGCCACGCCCAGGTCGCCTGAAATCGCCGGGATCGATACGTTGGCGATCGACGAGTCCAGCACGTTCATGAACGTGGCCAGTGACAGCGCGATGGTGCCGACCACCAGCTTGCCGCCGGTCAGCGGCTGCGGCTGCTGCGGTGCCAGCGGCCGGACGGGCCGCGCCGGCGCCTGGCTGCCGCCGGACTGCGCGGCGGAGGGGGAGATGGCCATGGTCAGGTGTTGGCGGGCTTGGCGTTGGCGGCGCTGGCCGAGGGCAGGCCGGTGCTGCGGCCGCCGTTGTTGGCGGCGATGATGCGCGCGATCAGCTGGTCGGCGTCCTGCGCAACCTTGTCGTAGACATCGGTCTGCATCGGCTTGGCCGGCGCGGCAGGGGCCATGGCGGCGCCTTCCTCGCGGCGCACGTCGACCTTGACGGTCATCGACAGGCCCACGCGCAGCGGGTGGTCCTTGAGCTGCTGCGGGTCAAGCGCGATGCGCACCGGCAGGCGCTGCACCACCTTGATCCAGTTGCCGGTGGCGTTCTGCGCCGGCAGCAGCGAGAAGGCCGAGCCGGTACCTGCCGAGAAGCCTGCGACCTTGCCCTGGTATTCCACCTTGGAGCCGTACACGTCGGCTTCCAGCGTCACCGGCTGGCCGATGCGCATATGCGTGATCTGCACTTCCTTGAAGTTGGCGTCGACCCAGACCTGGTCCAGCGGCACCACGGCCATCAGCGGCGCGCCGGCGGCCACGCGCTGGCCGACCTGCACCGAGCGCTTGGCAACGTAGCCGGTGACCGGCGCCGGCATGGCCGAGCGCGCGAACGACAGGTAGGCCGAGCGCAGGCTGGCGGCGGCGCGCTGCACGTTGGGGTGCTTCTCCACCGTGGTCTGGTCGGTCAGCACCTTGTTCGACGCCAGCTGCTCGCGCGCGGCCAGCAGCGCCGACTCCGCACCCTTGAGCGCGGACTGCGCATGCGAGATCTCTTCATTCGAGACCGCGCCCGAGCCGGCGATGGCCTGGCGGCGGCGCAGGTCGTCGCGGGCCTTGGCCACGTCGGCTTCGCGCAGCGCCACGTTGGCGGCGAGCGAGCCGTTGTTGACGTACAGCGTGCGCACTTCGCGCACGGCCTGTGCCAGCTGGGCCTCGGCCTGTTCCAGTGCCACTTGCGAATCGGCGCGATCAAGCTGGATCAGCGGCTGGCCGGCGGTGACCAGCTGCGTGTCGTCGGCGGAGATCGACACCACGGTGCCGCCCACCAGCGGCGTGACCTGGACCACGTTGCCGGCGACATAGGCGTCGTCGGTGTTTTCAAAGTGGCGGGCGTACATGCCCCAGTAAACGCCATAGCCGATGCCGGCGACCACGATTGCCGCGGTCAGCGACAGCAGCATGCGCTTGCGCTTGCCGTTGTTGTTGGTGGTGGCCGGCGCTTGCTGGGCAGGGTGCTGGGGGGCGTTGGTGCCGGCCGCTTGCTGGTTGTTGCTCATGATGTCTTCTGAATAATCTTGTCTTCGATCACTGGGTGCGCGGATCAGCCGCGGGCGCCCGCCTGGGTGTTGTGCTGTTGCTGCGCCGGTCCGTGGCCCGCGCTCTCGTGGCCTTCCGCAGGCTCCTCGTAGCCGCCGCCGAGCGCCTTCATCAGGCCCATCTGCAGGTCCAGCCGGCGCGCCTGCAGGTCGGTCGCCAGGCGGCGCTGCTGCAGCACATTGCTCTCGGCGTTCAGCACGGTCAGCTGCGTGCCCAGGCCGGCCTTGTAGCGGGTGGTGGCCAGCGCATAGGCGTGCTCGGCCAGGTCCAGCGCTTCGCGCTGGGTCTGGATCTGCTTGTCGACGCTGCGGATGCTGGTCATGGTGTCGGCGGTCTCGCGCAGCGCATCGACCAGGGCCTGGTTGTAGTTGGCCACGGCGATGTCGTAGCCGGCGTACTTGCCCTTCAGGTTGGCGCGCAGCTTGCCGCCTTCGAAGATCGGCAGGCGGATGGTCGGGCCGATGCCGAAGGTGCGGCTGACGCCCATCAGCAGGTTGGACGGATCCAGCGCGGCCAGGCCGGCAAAGGCGGTCAGGCTGACGTCAGGCAGGAACTCTTTCTTGGCGACACTGATGTCCTTGGACGCCGCCTCCACGCGCCAGCGTGCCGCCACCAGGTCCGGCCGGCGGCCCAGCAGGCCGATGGTCAGGTTGTCGGGCAGCGTCGGCGTGGCCTGCGCCAGCAGCACCGGGCGCTGGATCTGCAGGCCGCGGTCCGGGCCCTTGCCCAGCAGCGCTGCAAGCTGGTTGCGCGCCAGGGCGATTTCCTCGTCGACGCGCTGCAGGTCGGTGCGCGAAGCAGCCACCGTGCCGCGCGCCTGCGTGGTCTCGACCTGGGTGTCGAGGCCGGCGGCCAGGCGCTGGCGCGACAGCTCGGTCAGGTCGCTGCGCTGGGCGATGGCGCGCTCTGCCACGTCGTGCTGGGCATACAGCGCAGCCAGGCGGGCGTAGTTGCGGGCGATCGAGGTGGCCAGGATCAGGCGCGAGGCCTGGCTTTCCGCCTCGGCGGCGCGGTCGTCGGAGAGCGCGGCTTCGAGCGCGTCGCGGTTCTTGCCCCAGAAATCGAAGTCATAGGACAGGCCCACCTGCAGGCGCGACTGGTTCTGCCACGATCCCGCCAGCGGGGTGCCTTCGAACAGGTCTTTCTCGGAGAAGCGCTGGCGGATCAGGCTGCCTTCGAACTCAAGGTGCGGATAGAGCGCGCTGCGGGTGGCATCGGCCATGGCGCGCGAGGCTTCCACGCGGGCGAACGCGGCCTGCAGGCTCGGGTTGTCCTTGACCGCCTCATCGACCAGGGCGCTCAGCTGGGGGTCCTTGAACTGCGCGACCCAATCCTGCGAGGGCCACTGGCCATGCTCGTCGGGCAAGGTCTGCGAGGTGGCCATCGTGGCCGGGTCGGCCACGGTCTGCGTGCTGTGCGAATTGCCAAGGGCCGCGCAGCCGGCCAGCACCGCCACGGCCACGGCGGTCAGCGCCAGTGTGCCGGCGCGGCGCACGAGCGCGCTTGTGCGGGCTGGCTGGGAGGCTTGGGGAGTGAGAGCTGGTTTCATGATGACGCTCCGTTGCCGGAGCCATGCTGTTTTTTTCTACGGGCTGTTGCGGGGTCCGGTTGACCGGACGTTCTGGCTTGCCGGAAGCCGGCAGGCACGCCCGCTACCCGCTGTTGTTTTCGATGATCCGTCGCAGCATGCTGCGCAGCAGTTGGATCTCATCCTCGGAAAAACCGCGGAAGTGGTGGGCAAGCACCTTGCAGAAGATGGCGGGCAGCCGTTCCACCAGTTCCTGGCCCTGTGGCGTGACCGACAGGTCGACCACGCGGCGGTCGGCGTCGCGGCGCCGGCGTTCGATCAGCCCGCGCTTTTCCATGCGGCTGAGCAGGCGCGTGACCGAGCCCATGTCGGTATTCAGTTCGCGGCCCAGGTCGGTGACGGTCGAGGCGCGGCCGGTCGCCAGCATCATCAGGCAGCTGGCTTGTGCCTGCGTGATGTCCAGGCTGCTGACTTCCTGCTCGACCCCGTGCGCCAGCATGTTCCTGGCGCGCTGCATCAGGTAGCCGACGCTGTCGCACATCTGGTACTGGGCGGGATCGAACAGGCCGGCCGTGGATTCGGCTGGTTGATCGGAGGAAGGGAGCCGTGACATCTTTGCCTTTGCAATCTTTGCTGAGGCAAATATATGTTCACGTTTAACGATAAGCAAGAACGGAAATTGGTTATTCCACTTTTCGCAATGATATTCATTCGGTAAGTGGCGGTTCCGATCAACGCGTCTTGCGCTGCAACATGCTAGAATGTTGGGTTACCTCAGATTCTCCAAAGCGAGACGCAGCAATGACCCGCGCCATCCGAAATATCGCCATCATCGCCCACGTCGATCATGGCAAGACCACCCTGGTCGACCAGCTCCTGCGCCAGGCAGGCACCTTCCGCGACAACCAGCAAGTCGCCGAGCGGGTGATGGACTCGAACGACCTGGAAAAGGAACGCGGGATCACGATTCTCGCGAAGAACTGTGCCGTCGAGTACAACGGCACCCATATCAATATCGTCGACACCCCGGGCCACGCCGACTTCGGCGGTGAAGTGGAGCGCGTGCTGTCGATGGTCGACGGCGTGCTGCTGCTGGTCGATGCGGTCGAGGGCCCGATGCCCCAGACCCGCTTCGTCACGCGCAAGGCGCTGGCGCTGGGCCTGAAGCCGATCGTGGTGGTCAACAAGATCGACCGCCCGGGCGCGCGCCCGGACTGGGTCATCAACCAGACCTTCGACCTGTTCGACAAGCTGGGCGCCACCGACGAGCAGCTCGACTTCCCGGTGATCTACGCCTCGGGCCTGAACGGCTTTGCCGGCCTGACCGAAGACGTGCGCGACGGCGACATGAAGCCGCTGTTCGAGACCGTGCTGGACAAGGTGCCGGTGCGTGACGACGATCGGGACGGCCCCCTGCAGCTGCAGATCATCTCGCTGGACTACTCCAGCTACGTCGGCAAGATCGGCGTGGGCCGCATTTCGCGTGGCCGCGCCCGTCCGCTGCAGGACGTGGTGGTCAAGTTCGGCCCGGAAGGCAACCCGATCAAGGGCCGCATCAACCAGGTGCTGAAGTTCCAGGGCCTGGAGCGCGAGATCGTGTCCGAGGCCGAAGCCGGCGACATCGTGCTGATCAACGGCATCGAAGAACTGGGTATCGGCTGCACCGTGTGCGCGCCGGAGGCCCAGGACGCGCTGCCGATGCTGAAGGTGGACGAGCCGACGCTGACCATGAACTTCTGCGTCAACACCTCGCCGCTGGCCGGCCGTGAAGGCAAATTCGTGACCAGCCGCCAGCTGCGCGAGCGCCTGGACCGCGAACTGAAGTCCAACGTGGCGCTGCGCGTGGCCGATACCGGCGACGACACCATCTTTGAAGTGTCTGGCCGCGGTGAACTGCACCTGACCATCCTGCTGGAAAACATGCGCCGCGAAGGCTACGAGCTGGCCGTGTCGCGTCCGCGCGTGGTGTTCAAGGAAATCGACGGCGTCAAGTGCGAGCCGTACGAACTGCTGACCGTGGACGTCGAAGACAGCCACCAGGGCGGCGTGATGGAAGAGCTGGGCCGCCGCAAGGGCGAACTGCTCGACATGGCGTCGGACGGCAAGGGCCGTACCCGCCTGGAATACCGCATCCCGGCCCGTGGCCTGATCGGTTTCCAGGGCGAGTTCATGACGCTGACGCGCGGCACCGGCCTGATCAGCCATATCTTCGACGACTACGCGCCGGTGCGCGAGGGCGGCCTGGGCGAGCGCCACAACGGCGTGCTGATCTCGCAGGACGACGGCGACGCCGTGGCTTACGCGCTGTGGAAGCTGCAGGACCGTGGCCGCATGTTCGTCAAGCCGGGCGATGCGCTGTACGAAGGCATGATCATCGGCATCCACAGCCGCGACAACGACCTGGTGGTCAACCCGATCAAGGGCAAGCAGCTGACCAACGTTCGTGCTTCGGGTACAGACGAAGCCGTGCGCCTGGTGCCGCCGATCCAGATGTCGCTCGAATATGCGGTGGAATTCATCGCCGACGACGAACTGGTCGAGCTCACGCCCAAGAGCATCCGCCTGCGCAAGCGCCACCTGAAGGAGCACGAGCGCAAGCGTGCTTCCCGCGAAGGCGCATAAGCGCTGACGCCGGCAATAAAAAAACCGCGCCCCGAAGGCGCGGTTTTTTATTGCGTGCCGGGCAGCGGCTCCAGTGCCGGTGCGCGCGGGCTGCGCCACTCGGGCGGCTTCCACAGGTAGCGCAGGTCGCGATCGCGCCAGGCATCGGCGAACATGTCACGCCATTCGTGGAAGGTCAGCGTCAGCGGGTTATGGGTGCGCACCTGGCGGGTGATGCCGTACACCGGGGCCTCATGCTCGGGGACGAAGGTGCCGAACAGGCGGTCCCAGATCGTCAGCACACCGGCGTAGTTGCGGTCGATGTACTGCGGGTTCTTCGCATGGTGGACGCGATGGACCGATGGCGTATTCAGTAGCGACTCGATCAGCTGCCAGCGTTGCCCCAGCCGCGTATGCACGAAGAACTGGAAGGCCAGGTTCACGCCGACCGCCAGGATCACCCAGTCCGGCGTGAAGCCGATCCATGCCAGCGGAATCCAGAACAGCCACATGCCTGAGAGCGGATACGTCAGGCTCTGCCGGAACGCCGTCGAGAAATTCATGCCTTCCGACGAATGGTGCGTCACGTGCGAAGCCCACAGCCAGCGCACGCGGTGGCTGGCGCGGTGGAACCAGTAATAGAGAAAGTCCTGCAGCAGCAATAGCAGCGCGAATGACCACAGGGTCTCGGGCATGGCGCGCAGGCCGTGCTGGTAGCACCAGGTATAGACCGTGCGGATCATCAGCCAGAGGAAGAACGCATCCGAGGCCTGGTGCATCAGCGCCAGCGCTGCGTTGGATACGGTGTCGCGCAGGCTGTAGACGGTCGGGTCGCGGCGGGCCCAGTACCATGCCTCGGCGCCGATGGTCAGCAGGAACACTGGCGCAAAGGCCAGCAGCACCAGTCCGGGATCGAGCGATTCAGTGTTCATGCCGCCAGTTTGCATATTCCGCATGGAATTGCCACGAGGGACTCCTCCAAACGGCGCTGCGCGGGGTCTCGCGGCGCATCCGCCACATGGTGGATTGCTGTACTGCCACGCAATTCTGTCACGCGTGTGAAGGTGGTGAATACCGGTAAAGGACGCAGCCAGCGTGCCGTAGTTGAACAGGGCGGCGGCGCGGCTCGCGCTCCCGATTTCCCCGATTCCTCTTCCCCCGGAGCCTTCATGTTCAAGAACACTACCATCGGAGCCAGATTGTGGTTCCTCACCATCGTCACAAACTTGTTGTTGTTGATTGTCGGCGCAGTGGGTTGGCTCGGCATGTCGCGCAGCAACGAGGCGACGCACCAGATCTATGGGCAGCAGCTGTCGGCCGCGGTCAACCTGGCCGAAGCGCGTTCGAACCAGCTGCTGGTGCGCGTACTGCTGGACCAGGCGACCTTCGCCACGGACCCCGCCGATGCCAAGGCGCGCGCCGCGACCGCGGAAGGCTTTGCGCGCGATTCAGAGAAGGCCTGGCAGGCCTATCTCGCCTTGCCGCGCTCGGCTGACGAAGCCAGGGCGGTGGAGGATGTCACCGCCAGGCGCGATGCGCTCTTCAAGCAGGGTGTCGCGCCGATGATCACTGCGCTGCATGCCGGCGACCGCGATGGCGTGATGAAGGCCGTGCTCGAAACCATCCCGCAGCTCGACATCGCCTTCACCGCCGTCAATGCCGAACTGAACAAGCTGCAGGTGGCCAGCGCCAAGCAGGTCTACGAGGCATCGCAGCAACGCTATCGCAACCTGTTCGCGCTGTCGGCATGCGTGCTGGCAGTGGGCCTGGCATTCAGCACCGTGGTGGCATGGCGCCTGCGCCGTTCGATCGTGCAGCCGCTGGATACTGCGATCGGGCGTTTCGAGAAGATCGCGGGTGGCGACCTGAGCGTCGCCGCTTCCGGCGGCGAGGTGCTGGCCGATGAGTCGGCGCGCAACGAGACCGCGCGCATGCTCGGCATGCTGGGACGGATGCAGGCCAGCCTGGTGGCCATGGTGGGCGACGTGCGTGGCGGCGCGGACTCGATTGCCTCGGCCAGCAAGCAGATCGCCAGCGGCAACGCCGACCTGTCGCAGCGTACCGAGCAGCAGGCGGCCTCGCTGGAAGAGACCGCCTCCAGCATGGAGGAACTGACCAGTACCGTGCGCCAGAATGCCGACAGCGCGCGCGAGGCCCGCGGGCTGGCAACGGATGCCGCGAGCCTGGCCGAGCGCGGCAGCGAGGCCGTGCTGCGCGTGGTCAACGTCATGCAATCGATCGATGCCAGCTCGGGCAAGATCGTCGACATCATCGACGTGATCGAGAAGGTTGCGTTCCAGACCAATATCCTGGCGCTGAACGCGGCCGTGGAAGCCGCGCGTGCCGGCGAGCACGGCCGGGGATTTGCCGTGGTGGCTGGCGATGTGCGCGACCTGGCGCAGCGCTGCGCCGGCGCATCGAAGGAAATCCGCGCGCTGATCGGCGCCTCGGTGGCCAATGTGCGTGAGGGCTCGGGGCTGGTCGATGACGCCGGTCGGGCGATGCAGGACATCGTCGACGCGGTGCAGCGTGTCAGGGCCATCATCGGCGATATCAGCGCGGCCTCGGACGAGCAGTCCAACGGCATCGAGCAGGTCAACGTGGCGGTGTCGCAGATGGACAGCATGACGCAGCAGAATGCGGCGCTGGTGGAGCAGGCGGCCGCCGCGGCGGCATCGCTCGAAGACCAGGCGCAGCGCCTGACCTCGCTGGTGGCGACGTTCCGGCTGGCGTGACGGTGCCGGGCGCATGCGCAGTGACTGCACATGCGCAGCAAGCTGCCCACAGGGGTGCGCTTGCCGATGCGACTGGCGTAAAATCGCGAGTTGCATTGGAGGAGTACGACATGACTGAATTCGTCACGACCGAGGTCCGCGGTGGCATCGGATACCTGACGCTGAACCGCCCGCAGGCGCTCAACGCCCTGTCGCTCGACATGATCCGCGCCATCACCCAGGCGCTGCAGACCTGGGCCGCCGCACCCGAGGTGGCGGCCGTGGTGGTTGCCGGTGCCGGCGGCAAGGCCTTCTGCGCCGGGGGCGATATCCGCTATTTTCACAAGGCTGCGCACGAAGGCGATCCGCTGCTCGACCAGTTCTTTGTCGAAGAATACGCGCTGAACTTCCTGATCCACCGCTATGCCAAGCCCTATATCGCACTGATGGACGGCGTGGTGATGGGTGGCGGCATGGGCATCTCGCAAGGGGCGCGGCTGCGCCTGGTCACCGATCGCACCAAGATGGCGATGCCGGAAACCAATATCGGCCTGTTCCCGGATGTGGGCGGCGGCTGGTTCCTCGCGCGCACGCCGGGCCGCATCGGCGAGTACCTGGGGCTGACCGGCACCGTGATCCATGCCGCCGACGCACTCTACGCCGGGCTGGCCGACGCCTATCTGCCGCGCAACCGGCTGGCCGAGCTGGTCGATTCGCTGCGCACGCAGCAGTTTGCCAGCGGCGACGCCGTGCTGGCGCACATCGAAGGCTTTACCGCTGCGCACCGCGATGACTGCGTGCCGGCGCAAAGCACGCTGGCCGGGTTGTCGGCGCAGATCGACAGCCTGTTCGCGGGCAACACCATGCCGGACATCCTCGCCGCCGTCAGCGACGCCCCGGGCGACTGGGCCGCGCAGACCGCCGCCATGCTGCGCAGCCGCTCGCCACTGATGCTGTGCGTGACGCTGGAGCAGATCCGCCGTGCGCGCAGCATGTCGCTCGAAGACGAGCTGCGCATGGAACTGGACATGATGCATTACGTGTTCCGCAACGGCGACGGTGTCGAGGGCATCCGCGCACTGGCTGTCGACAAGGACCACAAGCCGCGCTGGCAGCATGCGCGGCTTGATGATGTCAGCCGCGAGAAGGTGCTGTCGTTCTTCGACAGCCCGTGGCGCGCCGAGGAACATCCGCTGGCGTCGCTCGGCAAGACTGCCTGACATCCGCTGCGCAGGACGTGGCGGCGCCGACTCGGGTAGAGTGACGGCTGGACCGGCGCACGCGGCCAGGCCAACCCTGGCCGCGTGCGCCGTCCGCGTCATTCCGTCCACACAGTCAAAGGAGCCGCAATGAGTAATCCTCGTGATGTCGTTGTACTGGTGGGAAGCCTGCGCAAGGAGTCATACAACCGCAAACTGGCCAAGGCGCTGATCGCGCTGGCGCCGCAGCAACTCAAGCTGGAGATTGTCGAGATCGGCGAGCTGCAGCTGTACAACCAGGACCTGGACGACAAACCTACCCAGGCCTGGACCACGTTCCGCGACCGCGTCCGCCGCGCCGACGCCGTGTTGTTCGTGACCCCGGAATACAACCGCTCCGTGCCCGCGCCGCTGAAGAACGCCATCGACGTGGGCTCGCGGCCCTACGGCAGCAGCGTCTGGGACGGCAAGCCTGGCGCCGTCATCAGCGCTTCGCCCGGCGCCATCGGTGGCTTCGGTGCCAACCAGCACCTGCGCCAGTCGATGGTGTTCCTCAATGTCCCGATGCTGCAGCAGCCTGAGGCGTATATCAGCGGCGTCGACAAGCTGTTTGATGAGCAGGGCGGGATCGCCAATGAATCGACCAAGGGCTTTCTCGGCAAATTTCTGACGACGTTTGCAGGCTGGATCGAGCGGACTGCGCCGCGGTGATACTGCGGGGGCCGGGCGCTGTGAACCTCGACGCGGTAGCCTGTAACCGCGGTTTGGGGGGACGTGTCAGGTTACGAAGGCGTGCGCATCCGCCCCGGCTCCTGTCAGCGAACGTTCAGAGGTCGAGTCGAGAACCATCGAGTGCCATCCATGCCCAGAGGAGAAGCACCGGCATCCCGGCCAGCCAGCGCAGCCAAATGCTGCGGTTCATTGCCAGCAACGCCCAAATTGCAAGTGAGTAACCAAGCAGGAGTGCGAAGCACGACAGCAGGTAGTTCGCCTGTGATTGATATGCCCACATCGCCGCAGATGGTCCTTGGCCGCCGAACGGATAGTTTTCAGGGCCTGTCCAGGCTCCCCGTATCTCTACAAGCATCAGCATGGCGACGAGACCGAGGATGCCGGAACCGACAGCCTTAATAGCGAACTTCCAGTTCCATGTCTTTCGCATAGTACAAAAACTCCTTGGCAAAGGAGTTCATTGAACTGGTGAAGTCGATGCAACCTGCAGAGCCAGGGTAGCTTCCGCCGTGGATCGTGAAATTGCTTCGGCCAAACACGTTTGTCCCCGGCGTGGCTGCAACCCAATGCGCCGGGTTCCCCAGGCTGTCGTACAGCCCGGCCATCGCCCGGCCTTGATGTTGATGAGCCTGAGAATGCAGGCAGCATCTGTTGAAGATGCTTGTAATTTCCCAGTGTTGAAAATCATCCTGCCGCGCGGTGGTGCGGGGCCCCTGTCAGGGGCGGGCGCGCACGTTCCCATTTGCACGCAGAGGGCTTCGGGAATCAATCAGCGCAGTCCGAATGTGCATGTTATCTGTGCTGCACGTCTTCTATAGCCCAGTTAAGCCGTGCACGTGGAGTGATGCCAAGGAGCCGTTTCAGCATCGCGAGTGCACCTGTGTTGCTTCGATCGATCTCGATCTGCCCTCGATGGTAAACTCAAGCGCTTCCGCTCATCAGCGAACTTGCCGTTTCCCGACAGGCTGACGAGGCAGTTTTTGAGTTTTTCTAAGTAGGAATATCGGTCCAGGCGGATCGTTGTGAAATGACTGATTATCAAGGGAAGATCGCTGCTGCAAGCCCGCGCCGGGTATCCGTGGCCCCGATGATGGACTGGACCGACCGCCATTGCCGCATGTTCCACCGCCAGCTCAGCCGCCACACCTGGCTGTACACCGAGATGGTGACCACCGGCGCGCTGCTGCATGGCGACGTCCCGCGCCACCTGGACTTCGATGCGGCCGAACACCCGGTCGCGCTGCAGTTGGGCGGCAGCGAGCCGGCAGATCTTGCCATGGCGGCCAAGCTGGGGCAGCAGTGGGGCTATGCGGAAGTCAACCTGAACTGCGGCTGCCCGTCCGAGCGCGTGCAGCGCGGGGCCTTCGGCGCGTGCCTGATGGCCGAGCCGCAACTGGTGGCCGACTGCGTCAAGGCGATGCGCGATGCGGTGGATATCCCGGTCACCGTCAAGCATCGCATCGGCATCGACAAGATCGAGCACTACGATTTTGTTCGTGATTTCGTCGGCCGGGTGGCCGAGGCGGGTTGCGGCACGTTTATCGTCCACGCGCGCAATGCGATCCTGAAGGGCCTGAGCCCGAAAGAAAACCGTGAGATTCCGCCGCTGCGCTATGAGGTGGCGTACCAGCTGAAGCAGGAGTTTCCTGAGCTGGAGATCCTGATCAACGGTGGCATCGTCAGCTATGACGAGGTGGCGGCCCACCTCGAGCACGTCGATGGCGTGATGATCGGTCGCGAGGCATACCATCAGCCCTATGTATTGGCCGAAATGGATGCGCGCTTCTATGGCGATGCGAGTGCGCCGGCGCCGTCGCGGCTCGATGTCGAGCTGGCGATGCAGCGCTATATCGGCGACCTGGTGGAGCGGGGTGGCTATATGGGCGCGGTCACGCGCCACATGCTTGGCCTGCATCGTGGCATCGCGGGCGGACGTGGCTGGCGCCGCGTGCTGTCGGATGCCAAGCGCATGAATGCGGCACGCACGCGAGCCGATGTGGATGCACTGTTCGAAGAGGCGCGCGCGCACTTGCGGCCGCAGGCACAAGAGCCTCTGGCCGCGTAAGCGAGCGTGGGCTGCGCGTTCTGCCGAGGCCGCGCTCTAACTCCGAATCGTGAAAATGTGCATGGCTGCGCGGGGGTACCGCGCGCCGCACTTGCAATGCCTGATCGCCCGGAAACCGGCGCCAGGAAAGGGATTCCCCTAATTCGCTGAGGCAGGGCACTTTCATACACTGTGCCTGCCCTCGAATACAGGGCTTTCTTCAACTGATTATTAGCCCGCTTCGGCGGGCTTTTTTTTCGTCGCCGTACTCTTGTTGCTACGCCAGGCTTGTTGCTCTTCGTTTACCCGAATGGTGCATTCCCAGGATGACAGTTACAGTGCAACCGCCTTCAGGGCATTTGAGATCGCTAAATTTAAGAGTCCGCGCTGCGGACTCTTTTTTTGCGCGCTCGCTTTGCTTGCGCCGACGAGGGGATTAGACGGTTGTCCCCGTAAAGAGTTCCATCGGTCACGCCAGCAGGCTAGCGCGTATGGCTGATGCCTACGTCCAGCGTGCCGTACGTCGTGATGCTCGATTCCCTGCCGTCGACCCCGCCGCCAGCGCATCCGCCGAGCAAGGTGGCCGCCAATGCCGTCAGCGCAAGAATCCGCGCTGGCCATCTACACTTGATTTGCATTCCCGTTTCCTGCCGTTCGTAGACGTGTCGATTTTTGTCGATGACGTCGATTGGGCTCTCAGATGCTCGTGAGGTTCCTTCGCCAGGTGCTGGCGCCACGACAATGAGAAGGCAGGGTGGCCAAAAAGAGGCAGGCGGCCCGATGGGGCGGGCCGCCTGACGGGAAGGTCGAGGGGGGTCAATGTCCCTCAGGCACAAGTATCGCTTCGCGCATTTGCGGCATGAACCCTGCAGAGGTAGGGGCTGTGCACAGCATATTTCCGCGAGCGAATCAGCGGCAGGCGCGAAGGTGCCAGCGCCGGGCGGGCGCCCTGGTCGGCGGCCGTGATACGATCCCTCGCATAGCCCCAGGCGAGACAAGGCATGGCATGCGGACCGAGCCGGCAGGGGGAGCAGCGTGGAAAAAGAAAACGTGGAAAACGAAGCGCCGTTCGGCGTTGTCTATGAAGACTTCAGGGTGATCTGGGTTGCCGAGCAACTGCAGGACGGCAAATGGACGGCACGCTACTGCTGGCATCCCGGCACTTCGGAAGCTGCTGGCAAGGCGTTGCAGGAAGCCGTGCTGAACGGCAAGTCGCGCCGCCTGTTGGGGCAGTTCGATACCGAAGCGGAGACCGTCGAAGCCATCAAGCAGGCAGTGCTGCTTGAAGCAAAGTGGAGCCCGTCCAGAACCTGAGCTTTTCTCTCAAAAAAATTGTGCGGAATACTAGCCATTCCGGCAAACTGTTTGTATAATCTTGGTTTTCGTCGATCAGCAACGTAACGCGCTGATGACCTCTACGGTGGCTGTAGCTCAGTTGGTAGAGTCCAGGATTGTGATTCCTGTCGTCGTGGGTTCGAGTCCCATCAGCCACCCCAAATTTTCTTTCGCATCAAGGCCTTACGGGCTTTCTAACCGTCCCATGATGCGGAATTTCCCCACGGCGCCACTGGTGCCGTTTCTGTTTTCTGCTCCCTTATTCTGTTGCTGCTGCCCGTTTGACCTTGCGCCGATCGTAGTGACGGTGGGTGGTCGATGGGTTGGCGTGTGCCGCGAAGTCGTAGGCGTCGGCGGACCTGCGCTCGAGCTTCGTGGTGATCGCCGAAGTGGACCTCGTATGCCTTCAGGGTTGTCATGCTGCCTCCCTAGCGGCGAGCATGGCGTCGGCCTCGATGTAGCGGAGGCGGGCACGCGCATCAGCCCAGAAGATCGCGTTGGCTAGCGGGTGGGCGGCGTAGTCAGGCATGGCGCGGCCGAGCAGTTGCTCCGCATAGCGGACGCCGATTTCATCGCCAACGACAACCTTCGCGGCGAAGTAGTCGCGAAGGGTCATGCCGCCAACTATCTCGTTCGGGTAGTCCCTGTTGAACGACGTGGGAAATGCCGAGCCGCCGTTGTCGATGTCGGTACTCACCCGCCGCCGCATGCCGACGCGCCAGGACATCGCCCTGGTGCAGAAGACGCAAGCCGACATCCTGGATCTCTGGTCGCGCGGCCTGGCCGAGCGCGACAAGGGCATTCAGGACCGGGCGTCAGCCTGGCTGCATAGCTGGAACGAAAAGAACCCGGAATCACCCATCCTGATCAACGGGCGCCAGTTGCAGAGCCGCGTCAAGCAGATGGCGACGCCGAGCGCAGATCGGATGTTGAAAGGGGCGCCGAAGGGTCTGCGCGGCCGGGTGGCCGGCGAGTTCGCTGCTGGCCGCCCCGCGAAGGAGGGGAGTGATGAAGCGCTACTTCTGAAACGTGCTGATCGCCGTCGACCAACTCGGCAACGCGCTAGCCGCCGGCGACCCAGACGAGACGATCAGGCGTTTCTTCCCAGCAAGCATGCCGGCGCTATTCTTCGTCGCGCTCTGGATTGGTTCCATCGACCCGGCTCAAGTACCGGTGCATTGTCCCGTCTAGCCTGTGAACGTAGAGATCGACGCGTTCGGCACAGGCGGCTGTCCAGCCGTCACGGACGGCGTCCGCTTTCGTAGTGAACGGGATATTCGGACTGCCGTCTCGACAGATGTCCCAATGGCCGAGATGCGGCATGATGTGAACGTGTCGCATTTTGGGACCCCCGCATCAGTATGCAATTCGAGTCTAGGGCCTACACATGAGCAATCAATGTTGGACAGATGCTCAATCGGGCCTGTCTGGCAAAAGAAAAGCCCTCGACCAGGGTGGCGAGGGCCCGAAGTGGAGGCAGGCGTGTCGCAGGACCGCCCACTTAGAATCCAACTGAGGGCATGACCTTAATCGGCATCACGGATGCAAGTGAGCGCGCTCGCGTCGCAATCGCGAAAATCGATCTCACTTGGCTCGTTTTCCACGCCATGGATCGTGAGGACGGCATCCTGCGCCATTGCCATTTGAACGCCTGCGGCAATCGCTGCGCCGCGGGAGGGATAGGTTACACGCGTGCCGCTTGGATCATCGGTTTCTACGGCCCATCGGGATTCTTCGGTCAGCACAACCTGGACGGTATTGACAGACATTAATGCACCTCCTTGGTTGGGGCATGTCTTCGTTGTAGGCGCGATGAGTCGAACTCGATGTCGGGCAACCTCCTACCTTCGTGGATGGAGATGGCAAATAGCTGGTCAGAGGCGCATTCGTGTCAGGAAAGCGCGCTATACGTTGTGCAAAACCGCCGATCCGTGCACAAAAAAGCCCTCGGTCGGGTCGAGAGATCGAAGGGAGGGTGTATTCGAGCCGTCGTCAGGCGCCGGTGCCAACATGGCGTTCCTGTTCTCAGAGGCCTATGCTTAACTCAGTCTTCTGCACGCTAACCGCGATGAAGCGCCACGTTTCTCACCTACCCGGCCACCCAGAACTCCCCGTGCACGGCGCGCGCTATTACTTCGCGCTGGTTGCTGGGCTGATCATTCTGGGCGGGCTGTACCTCGCCGTCGCAGTGTAGCGAGCTCGATGCATTGCAGTCAAAGCGCAGGAACAAGCGGTCCCACGCCTGTCGTGGATGTCCCGGTTGCCTCTGCAGTTTGGGGCGATGCTCAGCGGGAGCGAAAAATGCAAGCGATATTTGCCAGAGGCTACACGCAACGGCCCGTGATAGTCGTGGCCCGAGAATACGCGGTTGACGGTATTCAAGTTGACGTGGGAGATCTAGTGACCGTTCGCGTCCTTGATCAGGATGTCGAGTTTGGCATCCGCCTATCCGGTCCCGGGGACGGCGTGGACAGCTGGCGGGGCACGATTTTTCATATTGCGCGCGGTGAAGAGGCGCTTACGTATGCAGAAGGGCTTGAGCTTGACGACATCGTGGATGTCTCGCGCGCGGAGATGGCCGAGATCATTAAGCACAACGACGATTCCCGATCTGTTTCGGCTCGCTCGATCCCGGATGGCGGCGTGGTGTAAGCCATGACGCCGGCGGTCTCCGGCACGCTTTAGATCACTGCTTCTTTCCGCCAGATCTCGGCCACAGTGGTCATCCCCTCCTTGCTCCGCCATGCAAAAATCATGCAAAAAAGCCGCGTACAAGGCGGGCTACGGAAAGTTTGCGCCGGTGGTGGTCGGGTATGTCTCGGGGGTTGCTGCAGGCGAGGGGCGCCGTTTGCGGGCCAAAAAATTGAGGTGGCGCATGGGGCTCGCACGGGTTACAATTTTTCCCCACGGCACCCGTAGAAGCCGCATGAATGCTTGTGAAAAATTGAGCGTTCATGGGAAAAAACGAGGCCGAAAGCGTTGATTCCAAAGGGGAAAATGGCGATTGATGCCGGGATTGAGATTCCTGTCGTCGTGGGTTCGAGTCCCATCAGCCACCCCAAAGCATTTCCCAGAACGGCGCCTCGCGAGGGCGCCGTTCTGCATTTCCCGGGGGCGGTATGTCTGTTCGAGCGGCAGCGGTTGGCGTAGCGATGGCAGCCATGGTGGCAGGGTGTGCCACCGGCACTTCTGAAAAGGACATTCGCGCGCGTGCGCCGATGCGCTTGTTCACGCCCGCCAAGATGGGTGAGGTTGCGAAATGCCTGCGCAACAATCTGGGCGATGACGCCGCGGTCGTCAACTATCCGGCGAAGAGCCAGACCGAGATCCGCATCGGCCAGACCACGTCTGGCGGTGAATACCAATATGCCTATCTGATTTCGCTGACGGCGAAGCCGGATGGTACGGCGCTGGAGCTGCGCAAGAGCGATACGTGGTTCCCGCAGCTGACGCCGACGGAGCTGGAAGCCGAAGCCAAGGCGTGTGCGCCGCGTAGCTGAGGACGGCGCCCGCAGCTGCTCGGAGACAGCCGGCAGATTTCAGGCGGCCAGCTTTTCGGCGGTTTCGAGTTCAAGCATGCGGCAGATCGCCGCCATGCTGCCGACCATGGTGCGGCGCTGCGTACCCTGGTAGACGCGTACGCCCTTGCTCTGGCGGAACGGCACGGGCTTGACCGGGCGACGGGCGGCGACTTGGTGGATTTGCGGCATGGTGGCACCTCTTTTAGGCAAAGCGGGGGCAACACCCGGCAAGCCGGGCGGCGTCTGCAAAGCAATGGAAGCGGGTGGGCCCGCGCAGGCGGTTGGCCTGCGGTGCCCAGCTAGAAGCCGGAAGATCGGATCAGCCCGACGGCGATGCCTTCCAGCGAGAACTCCTCGCCAGGCTCCACGATGATGTTGGTGAAGTCCGGGTTTTCTGCGATCAGTTCGATATGGCCACCGCGCCGCTGCAGGCGCTTGACGGTCACGTCATCACCCAGGCGCGCCACCACGATCTTGCCGTTGGCGGCTTCGCTGGCGCGGCGCACGGCCAGCAGGTCGCCGTCGAGGATGCCGGCATCGCGCATGCTCAGGCCGCGCACTCGCAGCAGGTAATCGGGGCGTTCGTCGAAGACCGAGGCGTCGACCTGGTACTGGCGGTCGATATGCTCGGCGGCGAGTATCGGGCTGCCGGCAGCAACGCGACCCACCAGCGGCAGCGTCAGCTGCATCACGCCGGCCATCGGCAACGAAAACTGGTCGGGCATTTCCGAATCGCTGCGTGCCACCTTCAGGCGGATGCCGCGTGAAGCGCCCGGGGTCAGTTCGATCACGCCCTTGCGTGCCAGCGCCCTCAGGTGTTCTTCCGCGGCATTGGGCGAGGAGAAGCCAAACTCTGCGGCGATTTCGGCGCGCGTGGGCGGAAAGCCGGTGCGGCGGATCGTGTTGCGGATCAGATCGAAAATCTGCTGCTGCCGGGGTGTCAGGGTCGCCATGGGATCGCCGTTCCGTGCGGGGCCGCGGGGTTTCGGGTAAGAGGATCGGTCGATCCTTTATCCTGCATCCGTCTGACCGGGCACTGTATGTTTAAACAGTATGCTGTGATTTTATACAGTATCGGCCTGAGCGCAAGCAGAATTTTTGGGGCGTGTCTCATGGACGGAATGCGGATCACCGGCGAGAGCCGCGGCGAGGCGGGGTGCGCCCGTTACAATCGGCATTCCTGCCTTTCCACTTTCTTTGCACGCTCCATGACCCAATTGCCTCGCATCGTCGTACTGGCCACCGGCGGCACCATTGCTGGCGCGGCCGGAAACTCTGCCAGCAGCGCACGCTACCAGGCGGCGACCGTGCCGGTGTCGTCGTTGCTGGCAGCGGTGCCCGCGCTGCAGTCGGCGGCTCGCATCGAGGCCGAGCAGGTGGCCCAGGTCGACAGCAAGGACATGACCTTCACGCTCTGGCAAACGCTGGCGGCGCGGGTTGAGCACTGGTCCGCGCAGCCCGACGTGGCTGGCATCGTGATCACCCACGGCACTGATACGCTGGAAGAAACTGCGATGGCGCTGCACCTGACGCAATCGTGTCCGGTGCCCGTGGTGATGACAGCGGCAATGCGGCCGTCGACGTCGCTGTCGGCCGATGGGCCGCTGAACCTGCTGGATGCGGTGCGCGTGGCCGCTCATCCCGATGCGCGCGGCAAGGGTGTGCTGGTGGTGCTGAACCAGCAGATCCACGCTGCGCGGGATGTGGCCAAGGCCCACACGTCGGCGGTGGACGCCTTTGTCTCGGCCTGCGGGCCGCTGGGTTTCGTGCAGGACGACTACGTGCGCTTCGCCCGCGCGCCACGCGCGGCCTGGGTGATCGGGCCGATGCCGGCGGCGTGGCCGATGGTGGAGATCGTGGCGAGCTACGCGCAGCCGGGCAGGGTGGCAGTGGATGCGCTGGTCCGCGCGGGTGTAGCCGGGCTGGTGGTGGCTGCCGCCGGCAATGGCTCGGTGCATGAGGTGCTGGCCGGGGCGCTGGCCGATGCCGCTGCCGCGGGGGTGGCCGTGGTGCGCAGTTCCCGCACCGGGGCCGGCCATGTGGCGATTCCGCCCCAGCTCAGCCCGACGGATGGAGCTTTTGTTTCCGCAACGGACCTCAATCCCTATAAGGCGCGCGTACTGCTGGCCCTGGCGCTGGCAGCCGACTCAGGCCTGGCGCGGGATCCGGCAAGGCTGCAGGCCGTGTTTGCCAACGCCTGATTTGCCTGTGTACTGATTTGCCTGTGTAATCAGCGGCTTGCGCACTTGCCGCCATGCGCGCTATAATGTAAGGCTATTCAACCTTGCCACACCGGACTCGTGACGCCCGGGTGGCTAATCCAAAAGGAGCGTCAATGCGTCATTACGAAATCGTCTTCATCGTCCATCCGGACCAGAGCGAACAAGTGCCGGCCATGATCGAGCGCTACAAGCAGCTCGTGACCTCGCAGAACGGCAACGTTCACCGCGTGGAAGACTGGGGCCGTCGCCAGATGGCTTACATGATCCAGAAGCTGGCCAAGGCTCACTACGTTTGCCTGAACATCGAATGCGGCAAGGAAACGCTGGCTGAACTGGAACACGCTTTCAAGTTCAACGACGCCGTCCTGCGCCACCTGATCGTGCAGACCAAGAAGGCCGAGACCGCACCTTCGCCGATGATGAAGGAAGTGCAGCGCGAAGAAGCCCGCAAGGCCGCGCAAACGACCACCGAAGGCCAGGCCGCCTGAGTGCGGACTGCGGTGCGCGCCATGGCTGACAGCGTCGGCTACGGCAGCATGGATTGCAACCAGCAAGAGGTCCCGCGTTGAACCAGCTTCGGCTTGCCGCCACCCTGGCGGAACGCGATGCCCTGCGCTATACCCCGGCCGGGGTTCCCGTCGTGAACTGCATCCTGCAGTACAGCGGCGAGGCCGTCGAGGCGCAAACGCCGCGGCAGGTCGAGTTTGCAATCTCAGCGATGGGGGTCGGACAGGTTGGCCAGCGTCTGGAGCGCTTACCGCTCGGCACGCTGCTCGACTGCGAAGGATTCCTGGCCCGCAAGCACCGCAACAGCAAGGCTCTCGTCTTTCACATCACTGGATGTAAAGCATTCGAAAAGGATTGAATCATGGCATTCGTCAAACGTGACAACAAGAACAAGAAGCGCTTCCAGCAACAGAACCCGCTGTTCAAGCGCAAGCGCTTCTGCCGCTTCACCGTGGCTGGCGTGGAACAGATCGACTACAAGGATCTGGACACCCTGAAGGACTTCATCGGCGACAACGGCAAGATCACGCCCGCCCGCCTGACCGGTACCAAGGCTCACTATCAGCGTCAGCTGGATACGGCCATCAAGCGTGCGCGTTTCCTCGCGCTGATGCCGTACACCGACCTGCACAAGAACTGATCAGGCCATAGGTCCGTTAAGGAGAGAATACGATGCAAATTATTCTGCTGGAAAAAGTCATCAACCTGGGCAACCTGGGTGACATCGTCAAGGTGAAGGACGGTTACGCCCGTAACTTCCTGATCCCGGGCAAGAAGGCCCGCCGTGCTACGCAAACCGCGATCGCCGAATTCGAAGTCAAGCGCGCCGAGCTGGAAAAGGCCGCTGCCGAGAAGCTGGCCGCCGCGCAAGCCGAAGGCGAGAAGCTGAGCGGCCTGAGCGTCCAGATCAGCCAGAAGTCGGGTGTGGACGGCCGCCTGTTCGGTTCCGTGACCAATGCCGACATCGCTGAAGCCCTGGCTGGCCAAGGCTTCAAGCTGGAAAAGGCCCAGGTTCGCATGCCGAACGGTCCGCTGAAGATGGTGGGCGACCACCCGGTCAGCGTTGCGCTGCACACGGACGTCGTGGTCGACGTGACCGTGTCGGTCGTGGGTGAGAGCGTCTAAGGACGTGCCGCCTTGCCGGCGCGCTGCGCCGGCTGAAGCACCGCAAGGAAGAAAGGCAGGAGCCCCGGCTCCTGCCTTTTTTTGTTGCCCGCTTGTCTTTGCCTGCCCGGTCGCCAAATGTCCGGCGAAGTGCGTCCTCCCGCCGTTATAATGCCTCCCCATGAACGCGCCCGTCGCCGACCCCCAACTCGAGAACCTCAAAGTCCCGCCGCATTCCATCGAAGCCGAGCAATCGGTGCTGGGTGGCCTGCTGCTGGACAACGCCGCCTGGGACCGCATTGCGGACTTCATTTCCGAGGCGGATTTCTATCGTTTTGACCACCGGATGATCTTCCAGAGCATCGCCCGGTTGATCTCGGCCACCAAGCCGGCCGACGTGATCACGGTCTATGAAATGCTGCAGGTCGCCGGCAAGGCCGAGGAGGTGGGCGGGCTGGCCTACCTGAATTCGCTGGCGCAGAACACGCCCAGCGCGGCCAATATCCGCCGCTACGCGGAGATCGTGCGTGAGCGCTCGGTGCTGCGCAAGCTGGTGACGGCGGCCGACGATATCGCCTCGGCCGCGTTCGCGCCCAAGGGCCGCGAGGTGCGCGAGCTGCTGGATGAGGCCGAGTCCAAGGTTTTTGCGATTGCCGAAGAAGGCTCGCGCGGCCAGAAGGGTTTCCAGGAAATCCAGCCGCTGCTGACCCAGGTGGTCGAGCGCATCGACGAGCTGTACCACCGCGATTCCACCACCGACGTCACCGGCGTGCCGACCGGCTTCATCGACCTGGACAAGATGACCAGCGGCATGCAGCCGGGCGACCTGATCATCGTGGCCGGCCGCCCGTCGATGGGCAAGACCGCGTTCTCGCTGAACATCGGCGAGCATGTGGCAGTGGAGCAGGGCCTGCCGGTGGCAGTGTTCTCGATGGAAATGGCGGGCACCCAGCTGGCCATGCGTATGCTCGGCTCGGTAGGCCGCCTCGACCAGCACCGGCTGCGCACTGGCCGCCTGCTGGATGAAGACTGGCCGCGGCTGACGCATGCGATCCAGCGCATGAACGACACCCAGCTGTTCATCGACGAAACTCCGGCGCTGAACCCGATGGAGCTGCGTGCCCGTTCGCGGCGCCTGGCGCGCCAGTGCGGGCAGCTTGGCCTGATCATCATCGATTACCTCCAGCTGATGTCAGGTTCGGGCGGCGGCGAGAACCGCGCCACGGAAATTTCAGAAATCTCCCGTTCGCTCAAGGGTCTGGCCAAGGAACTCAACTGTCCGGTGATTGCACTGTCGCAGCTGAACCGAAGCCTGGAACAGCGTCCCAACAAGCGTCCGGTGATGTCCGACCTGCGCGAATCCGGCGCTATCGAACAGGATGCCGACGTGATCCTGTTCATCTACCGCGACGAAGTCTATAACGCAGACTCCCAGGACAAGGGCACGGCCGAGATCATTATCGGCAAGCAGCGTAACGGCCCGATCGGCACGGTGCGCCTGACCTTCCTGGGCCAGTTCACCAAGTTCGACAACTTCAGCGGCGGCCCGGCTTTCTTCGACAACGATACCTGACGAAGTCAAGCCAGCCTGCAATCGTCCGTGCGGCGCCGTCTTGTTTGCGCCAAATTCGCGGGCAATGTCCCAGTAACCCTGTAAAATATTGCGCTTTGATGACAGTCGCCACCCGCGACTGTCATGCAACGCGTCCGCTCAATCCTGCAACACAATCAGCAGCGTCACCACGCTGCCACAAGGAACATTCCATGTTCGGCCGATTCATGCCCACGGAGGGCAAGTTCTTCGAATATTTCAACCAGCATGCCGACTGCGCGGTGACCGCCGCCCATGAGCTCCAGGCACTGGTCAACGACTTGCCCAACGCCGAGGCCCATGCCCGCCGCGTCCAGGCCACTGAAAAGAAGGCCGACCGGATCACGCACGACACCATCGACCTGCTCCACAAGACCTTCATCACGCCGCTGGATCGCGACGAGATCCACAAGCTCATCACGACCATGGACGACATCCTGGATCTGATGGAAGACGTGGCCGAGACTATCTCGCTGTACGACGTGACCAACCTGACCGACGAAGCGCTGCGCCTGGCGGCCATCTGCGTGCAGTGCTGCGACCAGGTCAAGATCGCGGTGGGCCTGCTCGAGGACATGGGCAATGCCAGCACCATCCTGAAGACCGCCCAGCAGATCGACCAGCTTGAATCTGAAGCCGACCGCGTGATGCGCTCGGCGATGTCCAAGCTGTTCCGCGACGAGACCGACGTCAAGCGCCTGATCAAGCTGAAGGCCATCTACGAACAGCTCGAGACGATCACCGACAAGTGCGAGGACGTCGCCAACATCATCGAAGGCATCGTCCTGGAAAACGCCTGAGGCGGCAATCGGCATGCAGACCATACAAATGAGCCTGTGGGTGATCGCCTTGCTGGTGGCGCTCGCGCTGCTGTTCGACTTCATGAACGGCTTCCACGACGCGGCCAACTCGATCGCCACGGTGGTGTCCACCGGCGTGCTCAAGCCGCACCATGCGGTGGCAATGGCGGCGATGTGCAACGTCGTCGCAATCTTTGTCTTTCACCTGAAGGTGGCGGCCACGGTGGGGACCGGCACCATCGACGTCAATATCGTCGACCACTACGTGATATTCGGGGCCCTGGTCGGGGCGATCGCCTGGAACGTCATCACCTGGTATTACGGCATCCCGTCGTCGTCGTCGCATGCGCTGATCGGCGGGCTGGTGGGTGCGGCGGTGGCCAAGGCCGGCACGGGCGCGCTGGTGGGCAGCGGCCTGCTGAAGACCGTGGCGTTCATCCTGGTCTCGCCGTTGCTGGGCTTCCTGCTCGGTTCGCTGATGATGGTGATGGTGGGCTGGACCTTCTTCCGCACGCCGCCGTCGCGGGTGGACCGCTGGTTCCGCCGGCTGCAGCTGGTTTCGGCCTCGCTGTACAGCCTGGGCCACGGCGGCAATGACGCGCAGAAGACCATCGGCATCATCTGGATGCTGCTGATTGCCAGCGGCCATGTGGTCGCCGGCGGCCAGCCGCCGACCTGGGTGATCGTCAGCTGCTACGTGGCCATCGGCATGGGCACGCTGTTCGGCGGCTGGCGGATCGTGCGCACCATGGGCCAGAAGATCACCAAGCTCAAGCCGGTCGGCGGCTTCTGCGCCGAGACGGGCGGGGCGATTACGCTGTTCTTTGCCTCGGCGCTGGGCGTGCCGGTATCGACCACGCATACCATCACCGGCGCCATCGTCGGCGTCGGCTCGGCGCAGAAGATGTCGGCGGTGCGCTGGGGCGTGGCCGGCAATATCGTCTGGGCCTGGGTGCTGACGATCCCGGCGTCGGCCTTCATGGCGGCGATCGCATGGTGGATCGGGCGGCATATCCTGTAAGGCAGGGGCCGCCGTACCAACAAGAAGCCAGGCTGATGCCTGGCTTTTTGTTTGGGCGCTTCACTGGTTGGCGAAGGCCGCGATGGGATCGTCGTCTACCCCAAGCGGTGCCGAGGCCGGCGCCGGCTCAGGCAGCGGTGGCGCGGCCGGGGCTGCCACTGGCGCGGGCGGCTGGTTGACCGCCGCGACCACGCGGCGCGCGCCGTTGTAGCGCGAGGCCCAGTAAGGCTTGCCCATGTCTTCGAGACGGACCGTGCCGCCGGACGACGGTGCATGGACAAAGCGGTTCTGTCCGACGTAGATGCCCACGTGCGAATTGGCGCGGCCGGTGGTGTTGAAGAACACCAGGTCGCCGGATGCCACTTCGCTGCGGTCCAGCGAGCTGCCGCGGACGCCCATCGCCTCGGTGGTGCGCGGCAGGTTCACATTGGCCGCGCGCGACACCACGTAGCGCACCAGCCCGCTGCAGTCGAAGCCGGAGTCCGGTGTATTGCCGCCGTAGCGATAGGGTGTGCCGACCAGGGACATCGCCTGGATCGAAATCTCTTCCAGTCCGGCGCTGGGGTCGATCATGGGTTTGCCCGGCGTCCGCGGCAGGCCGGCGTGGCGCGAAGACGGGGAACTGGCGCAGGCCGCCAGCAGCAGGGCGGTGGCGCAGAGCAGCGGCAGCCGGACCTGGGCAAGCAGGC
The DNA here is from genome assembly GCF_058787995.1 of Cupriavidus sp. FW305-27. Classification (NCBI taxonomy): domain Bacteria; kingdom Pseudomonadati; phylum Pseudomonadota; class Betaproteobacteria; order Burkholderiales; family Burkholderiaceae; genus Cupriavidus; species Cupriavidus sp. FW305-27. The sequence goes on along the minus strand of NZ_JBYTAG010000027.1, from coordinate 3,314 downwards.
CCTGCGCACGCAGTGGATGGGTAGGGATTCGGGTACGGCGCAATGGCATCCTGGGTTTCCGGTCGCCGGCCTGCCGGCGCACCGGAAGCCTTGCCGCTACCAGCGTAGCTGGGCGTTGCGCGTACCGGTGCTGACCTTGATGGACTTGGCCTGGCCCTTGTAACTGGCCTCGATATTGTAGCTGCCTTCGGGCGCACGTATCAGGCAGCGCGGGCCGGCGGCGCGGAAGCTGGCGACTTCCTGCCCGTCGCGCGTCAGCCGGACCGCCACGTCCGACAGGAATTCACCGTTCGCACCCTGGGTGAACAGGATGCCCATGTTGAAGTCCTTTTCCTTCGCGGCCAGCGCCTGGCGCTCGTCCTCGGCGACACCGCCGCAGACGTAGCTGACCGGGCCCATGGTGCGGATCACCATTTCTTCGGCGGCGGCATGGGCCGGGCGCCAGCTGGCGGCCAGCGCCATGCCGGCGGCTGCCAGCATGGCCAGTGCAAGGCGCTGCCTGTGCTGGCTGCGGGCGACGGCAGGCGCATGCCCGCCGGGCAGATGCTGGGTATTCATCGACGCCTCCAGTGGGGATGCGGGGCAACGGCAAACATGGGGCCATCATAGCCCCAAAGTGCTTGCCGTTGACGACGGTGCTCAGGCGCTGCGGGCGCGCCCCGCCACCGGCAGGGCGCGCCCGCAGGTTGCCGGTGTCAGAGCACGTCGCCGGCGTGGTCGGCCAGGCGCGAGCGTTCGCCGCGCGCCAGCGTGATATGGCCGCTGTGGCTCCAGCCCTTGAAGCGGTCGACCACGTAGGTCAGGCCCGACGAACCCTCGGTCAGGTACGGCGTGTCGATCTGCGCGATATTGCCCAGGCAGATGATCTTGGTACCCGGGCCCGCGCGCGTCACCAGCGTCTTCATCTGCTTGGGCGTCAGGTTCTGTGCCTCGTCGATGATGACGAACTTGTTGACGAAGGTGCGCCCGCGCATGAAGTTCATGCTCTTGACCTTGATGCGCGACCGGATCAGCTCCTGCGTGGCGGCGCGTCCCCAGTCGCCGGCGCTGTCGTCGCTCTTCTGCAGCACCTCGAGGTTGTCGTCGAACGCGCCCATCCAGGGCTGCATCTTCTCTTCCTCGGTGCCGGGCAGGAAGCCGATGTCTTCGCCCACCGGCACCGTCGCGCGCGTGACGATGATCTCGTTGTACTGCTTCTGGTCCAGCACCTGTTCCAGCCCGGCTGCCAGCGCCAGCAGGGTCTTGCCGGTGCCGGCCTGGCCGAGCAGCGTGACGAAGTCGATGTCCGGGTTCATCAGCAGGTTGAGCGCGAAGTTCTGCTCGCGGTTGCGGGCGGTCACGCTCCACACATTGTTCTTGTGGTGCGTGTAGTCCTTGAGCGTCTGCAGCAGCGCGGTCTTGCCGTTGATCTCCTTGACCTGCGCGTACAGCGGCAGGCTGCCGTCGACCGGTTCCAGGTAGACGAACTGGTTGACCAGGAACGACGGCACCAGCGGCCCGGTGAGCCGGTAGAACATGGCGCCTGACTTCGGGTCCTGCCAGCTTTCCACGCCCTTGCCGTGCCTAGTCCAGAAGTCGCCGGGCAGCTGCAGCACGCCGGCATAGAGCAGGTCCTTGTCTTCCAGGACCTGGTCGTTGAAGTAGTCTTCGGCCGGCAGGCCCAGTGCGCGCGCCTTGATGCGCATGTTGATGTCTTTCGACACCAGCACGACCTGGCGCTCGGGGTACTGCTGCTGCAGCGCGCTGACCACGCCCAGGATCTGGTTGTCGGCCTTGCCCTGCGGCAGGCCTTCAGGCAGCTTGATGTCGTTCAGGCGCGTCTGGAAGAACAGCTTGCCCTGCGCGTCGCGGTTGCCCAGCTTGGCCAGCGGCAGGCCTTCGTCGAGCACGCCGTCGGTGCCGCCCACCAGCGAATCGAGCGTGCGGCTGACCATGCGCGCGTTGCGCGCGACTTCGCTCATGCCCTTCTTGTGGTTGTCCAGCTCTTCGAGCGTCATCATCGGCAGATAGATGTCGTGTTCCTCGAAGCGGAACAGCGAGGCCGGGTCGTGCATCAGCACGTTGGTGTCGAGCACGAACAGCTTGCTCGGGCCTTCGGACTTGCGGGCGCGGCGCGTGGGGCCGGTGGACGGCTTGACCAGGCTGACCGGTGCGGCATTGACGGCAGGCGTCGATACGGCCGGGGTCTCGGTGCTGCGGGCACGGGTGCCACCGGCGGCGCGGGCCTGGACCTCAGGCACCTCGGTGTCGCCGGTTTCCAGCAATGCCACGCGCTCGAGCGCCGGCACAGGTTTCTTGCCCTGTGTGGCGGCTTTGGCCTTGGGCACCGCGGAGACCGGAGCAAACTCGCTCGGATCCAGCAATTGGGCAGGCTTGGCGGGCATGGTAGGCAGCGGCATGCTTGGCTTTCCTTTCAGGGGGACAAGAAGGGGGCGAGGGTATCCGTGCCGCGACGCCGCGATACGTCGGAGACGGCGTGGCGACCGATGGCCGGGGCATGCATGCGCGAGGCTCCCGGCGCGGACAGGCATGAGGACAGACGCGGTTGCAAACAAAAAAGCCGCCATGCCTGCATAACAGGATTGGCGGCTCTTTTGCGGACTGCCGACACGGCAGGTCCGCTACCGGCCTGTGGCGCGAACCGCCTGGGCCGGGGAGTCGAAACAGCGTGGCATCCGGAATCTGAACTCATTACGGGCCAATGTATCCGAAGGTTTTGGGTTTGGCAATTGGGTTTGCCAACGGCGTGTTGCGACACAGCACGGCCGGGCTGGCGTCCGTGTCGTGGCAAGGCCGATACCGACGCGATACCTCAGAGCCCGCGCACGATTTCCAGGACTTCGTCAACATGGTTCGGCACCTTGATGCCGCGCAGCTCGTGGCGCAGGATGCCCTTGCCGTCGATGATGAAGGTGCTGCGCTCGATGCCCCGGTGCTCCTTGCCATAGAGCTTTTTCAGCTTGATGACATCGAACAGCGTGCACACGGCTTCGTCGGCGTCGGAGATCAGCTCGAAGGGCAGCTCAAGCTTGGCCTTGAAGTTTTCGTGCGAGCGGATGCTGTCGCGCGAGATGCCGAACACCTGCACGCCGGCCTTTTGGAAGTCCTCATACTGGTCGCGGAAGTTCATGGCCTCCGTGGTGCAACCCGGCGTGTTGTCCTTCGGGTAGAAGTACAGCACCACCGTCTTGCCGCGGTAGTTGGCAAGGCGGAAGGTGGCGTCGCCGGTCATCGGCGCGCTGAAGTCGGGTACGGCCTTGTTCAGACTGACGGTCATGCTTGTGGCTCCTGGGGGAGGGGCAGGGGATCGGGAG